>QHOD01000124.1 GCA_003218615.1 Verrucomicrobiota bacterium | reverse complement strand
AACAACCGATCTATCTGCGGACGACCGGAAAGAGCGCGCTCGCGTTCAGGGACAAAGAGCTGCCCGGACACGGAATCGATTATCACAAAGACGGTTATGGTTCGCCCATCGGCAAATGGAAAGAAACTGAAATCGCCGAAGGAAAAAAAACGAAACTCGAATTCGAGAGCGGCGTTGTCGTCGAAGGAAAGATCGACAAGATACTTCGCCACGACGGCAAGCTGCTGCTAATCACATTCTCCGATTGCACGGTGAAACACGGCGATCGCGTTTTGTTCGACCCAGCTTGGGGCACATTCGACATGGCGGTCGGCGAAAAGATTTCGTCTGTCTTCAACGGCGCGGCAGATAAAGACGCCTACAATCAAGTCGCGCTCGTTCCCAAAGAGCGCACGATCAAGGTTCCGTCGGACGCGAAACGAAAGCGCCTGGAGAATCTTTACGCGCAAGTGCGCAAGATTCGCATGAGCAAAACCGGTTGCGACCGGCTCGGCGAAATTTGGGAAACGCAGCAAGCAGAACATCCCGACGATTGGCTGTTGTCGATGGAAATTTTCGAGCTCCTCGATACGACCGGTCAACAACCGGAGTTAAAAGCGCGGATCGAGAGGTTCCTGAATGAGAGAAAGGCCAAGACCAAAGATCTATCCACGCTCATTAATTGGGGATTCCGTCTGGTGGAATATCACAAGAAACCGGAGTATCAGGCGGCGTTGCACGCGTCTCCCAAATAGTTTGCGTCGCCAAGTGCAGTTGTAGCCACGGCTCTGTGAGCCGTTCTGTGCATTTGTGGACCGGCCACCCGCCGGTGGCTACAGCAGTCACGCCACTTCGTTTTTGAAATGGCGTTTGCCTTTCAACGCTTTCGCATACTCGTCTTTGCTGAGAATATTTTCATCGAGCTGCATGTCGGTTCGACAAAGGTTTTTGAAGAATGCCTCGATGCGCTCTTTGCTGTTCATCACTTCCTCGGTGAGATAGTTCACATCCACATTGATGCAGATCGCGCCAACAATTCCAAAATCCTTGCGTGTGATTGGTATGGTCGTGCACTTGAATTTTCGCGCGCCAATGTTCAACTCATAGTTGAGTTTATCCTCGTTGAGAAGCTGCCGTCTTTTGAGGTCGATCAACAGATTGGTCGTGCCGTCGCGCAGATGCCGTCCGGTGACATTATTTTCGAGAACGATGAGCGAATGCGCCGGATCAGCCAGGTTGTGGAGCAGAATCTCGATACCGGTGTGCGGAAATGATTTGCCGATGAGCCGCACCAGCCGGACATAGTTCTCGAGATACTCATTCGTATCGTCGACAACTTTTCTCCCATCATATTTTTCGAAAAGCTGCGCGTAAACTTTTTGTTCCGCCGGTTCAAGCTGGCTGCGCACGTTATTTTGTTCGCCAATAAAAATCAGTTGCCGCGCCGCCGTGTAGTCCTCGTTCTTAAGGAAGTAATGCATTCCCAGCCGGAAATCTTTCAGACTGAATTCGCCGAAATTCTCGCGACTGACTGTGAACGGATAAAAATCGTATTCCTCCAGATTTCTCCCAAATTTGCGGCGGCGTTCCTTGTATTTCCCCCAAATGAATCCAGCGGCGAGAAACAACAGTGAGACAATGATGGAGGCGATTACGTTGATGCTAAGCTCGTTTTGCAAAACTTTGATCATATGCGCGGCCTCAACTCCGTGGCGCAATTTTCCAGGACACGATCATTCGCAGGTTGGAAACTTCGACAACCATTCACAGATTTCCAGTCAGGTTGGAAAGACTGATATTTTCCAGCGCAACTTCCGCGGGCTGGGAGAGGGCGTAGGCAACCGCGCTCGCGACATCATTTGGCGAGATCATTTTTTCGCGCGGCCAATCCCCTTCCAGATTGTTCCAAATGTTTGTGTCGGTAGCGGCCGGATAAATGTTAATGACGCGAATTTTATGCTCGCGTAATTCTTCGCGCACGGACTGGGAGAATCCCTCGAGGGCAAACTTGCTCATGCAATACGCGCTCCAGTTGGGAAATCCGGTTTTCGCTGCAATCGAAAGAATATTAACAATACTCGCGCCCGGCCGCATTTTTGGAGCGAAACGCTGGGTCAATAAAAAGGGTGCGGTAACGTTGACGCCCAGGGTTTGCTCCCATTCAACAGGCGTGATTTCTCCAAATGGTTTTACGATCGCGATGCCGGCATTGTTAACTAACAAATCCAACGGATCGCTTCCAACCGCAGCGATTAGATCGGAAATACCGGCCTTAATAGCGAGATCGTGAATCAATCGAACAACGCCTTCACAGCGCGGCTTCACGGCCTTGCACACTTCTGCCAATGCGACCGTATCGCGCCCATGCAAGAGCAAGGTAACGTCTTCCGCAGCTAGTTTCTCCGCAATGGAGCGCCCAATTCCGCGGCTGGCGCCAGTGATCAAATATCGCTTCATAATCTAGAGCAAGCTTCCAGCCTGCTTTCAGCTAAACACACGCCAGAGGATTACGTTACGTTCTCCTGAGCGTAAACCGATTATTCGCCGTTTCCCACAATCGGAGCCGGACGAGCTTTTGATCGAGGCGATTGTCGATTTTCGGCCAAAGCGCCCGCACAATGTTTTCGCCCGTCGAAGGCGTATCGCGAAACTCGTCGGTTTCGAGGTCTAGATGTCGATCTTGCCAGGGCTTAAGGGACTCTGCGATTGCTTTTCTGAAAGCCCCAAAATCATGGAGTGTGCCAGTCCGCTTATTGTACTGGCCGCCAATCGTTGTCTCCGTCACATAGCGGTGACCATGCCCAAGTGGATTACTGCATTTGCCGTAAAGCTTCGCGTTCTCGGCATCCGAGAAACAGGCGGCATGCAATCGATGCGCAGCGTTGAACGGCATCCGAAGCCCGAGAAAGACGCTCTTGTCATGCCACACTTCGGCAAAAAAATCGTCCCGCTCGTGCAAGCGAACACGATGCAACAGCGGCAAACTCGCGTTCACCTGCTCGTAAATGTAACCAGCCAGGCTCTCCGTCGTTATCGGACGATCCTTTAACTCCGCGACCTCCTGATTGAGATAGCGATGATCAAGCTCTGAACGTAATGAATCGAGACAAGCATTGATTGCATCGTAGCGAACCAAAGGCGTTACTGCATCCAACCAAATGATTCGAAACGTGAGCCGGGCGCGATAATTGTGCCCATGAGTTGAAGTTGCTCTGCCAAAAAGACGCGCGTTTTCCGCTTCGCTCAATTGAGGCGACACGGTCCGGCGCGCAGCAGAAAACTCCAACCAATAATTCGCTTCGCAGGCACCGTCGGAATAAAATGTCGCGCTTCGCTCAGGCGACTCGACAACATGACAGGCGACAAGTTTTGCGCTGACATCAGAAAAGAGCGGCGCAAGATCGCCATGCAGCTGTCGTGCGATACTCTCCATCGTCGGCGGAACTGCACTGAACGAGGGGTTGTCCTGATTCAAGAACTTGTGATCAAAACGAGCGCGCAGCAGTTTCCCGGCACGCTCCTTGATTTCACTGATGTTGATGAGCATTCCAGTGCGAGGATCCACCGGCCCGGCAAAAACAAAATACGCCACGTAATTGCGACCCGAGCCGTGTCGCGCTTCGGTCTCGGGACCGAACACCGCGAGATTTTTATTGTCACTCCAACGCTTTACGCACAAACGCCGTGAGGCTGAGAATTCGAGACGTTTGCTGACCGTCAATAGCATGACGTCAGCTAATCCTTGAGCAGCGAGAGAAATTCCGAGCGGGTCCGCGCGTCGTCTTTGAAAGTGCCGAGGAGGCAGGAAGTTTTCATGACGGAATTTTGCTTTTCGACGCCGCGCATCATCATGCAAAGATGTTTCGCTTCGACTACGACTGCGACCCCGGATGGCTCAAGACAATTCATGAGCGACTCAGCAATCTGAGTAGTGAGATTTTCCTGGATTTGCAGACGTCGCGCGAAGACATCCACAATTCGTGCCACTTTGGAGAGGCCGATGACTTTTCCATTTGGAATGTAGGCGACGTGCGCGCGGCCAATGAACGGAAGCAGGTGATGTTCGCACAGCGAATACAGCTCAATGTCCTTCACCAGAATGATTTCGCTTGCGTCGGACGCAAATACAGCATCGTTGATAATCTCCTCGAGATTCTGGCGATAACCTTGCGTGAGAAATTCGAAGGCGCGGGCGGCGCGGTCCGGGGTGCGTCGCAGACCCTCGCGATCCGCATCTTCGCCGACACTTTCAAGCAGCTGCCGGTAAGCTCTCGAGATTTGATCAAGATCTTTTTCTGGTAACCGGTTAATATCGCGCGTAAATCGCTCCTCGATATCGAGATTGGAATTGCGGCGTTGAATCATAAATTGCGCAGAGGCATTTCACTCGGCCGTGTCAGTCGAGCCAGCTCTGGGGATATTTTGGATCGTCGAGGGCGAGCGACTCCTCTGTCAATTCAAGCGTGTGCTGAGTGTCAAACATCACGGCGAGCTCTTCGGTGCGCGTTGCATTCTTACTCGCCATGATCGTGCCCGGATGCGGCCCGTGCGGAATTCCGCGCGGATGCAGCGTGATCGAGCCGCTCTCAATACCGCGGCGCGAACCGAAGTTTCCACGCACATAAAAGAGCACTTCGTCGGCTTCGACATTATCGTGCACCCACGGAATTTTCACGGCTTCGGGATGGGTATCGAGGAAACGCGGTGCGAAAGTGCAAACAACGTACCCGCGAATCTCAAACGTCTGATGAATCGGCGGCGGCTGATGCACCGTGCCGGTAATCGGCTCGAAATCCTGGGCGTTGAACGTGAATGGATAGAGATAACCATCCCAGCCGACGGCATCGAAGGGATGATGCGCTAGCGTCACGCGCGTGAAACGCGGACCGTCTTTGACCAGAACATCGACATCTTCCTCTTTGTCGATAGTGATTAATTCCGATGGCGCGTGCAGATCGCGCTCCGAATACGGCGCGCCCATTTTGATTTGCCCTTCATGGTTTAAATAGCGCTGCGGAATCCGCACGGGCCCGGCCGATTCGAGAATGAGATAATCTTCATCCTCTACTTTATCGGGAACGATTCGGTAAGTGATTCCGCGGGGAATGACGATGTAATCCTCTGCGCGATAAGGCAGTTTTCCGAAAACGGTTTCGACCACGCCGCCGCCATGAAATACAAAAATAATCTCATCGGCGCCGCCATTCTTGTAGTACTCGAACTTATCGTAGGTTTTTGCGGGCCGCGCACGATACGCCGTCATGTCCTGGTTGAAGAGCATCGGAATACGGCTGGTATAAAGATCGCCGCGCCGCGGGATGTTCGCTGTTTTTAAGTGATGATGGCGCAGCGGGCTGTCTGCGACTTTTTTCGGCGCCCAATGTTTGATCAACTCAACCTTGCGGACGCGTGTCGGCGGACGCAGGTGATACATGATCGAATAAGCCTCATCGAATCCTTGCGTTGTGAAGACATGTTCGTAGGCGATGCCTTCGTTTTTATAAGTCGGCGCCGCGCCGTTGCGGTGAAACCAGATGTGATGTTTCCGCGGGGTCTGTCCAAGTCTCTGATAATAGGGCATGTCGATCTTACCTCCTTCTAACCTGTCATTCTGAGCGCCGCGAAGAATCTCTGATTATTCTCTTTTTCACGTCGTTCTTTCCAAACGGATAATCTGAGATGTTTCGCTTCGCTCAACATGACAACTATAAATTACCTCGCGCTTCTTGTTCGCGCTCGAGAGCCTCGAACAGCGCTTTGAAATTGCCTTTCCCGAAACTCTTCGCCCCTTTGCGCTGGATGATTTCAAAAAAGAGCGTCGGCCGGTCCTCCACCGGCTTCGTGAATATTTGGAGCAAATAACCTTCGTTGTCGCGATCGACCAGAATGCCAAGCCGCTTTAGCGGCTCGAGATCTTCATCAATATGACCGACGCGATCGGGAA
>QHOD01000123.1 GCA_003218615.1 Verrucomicrobiota bacterium | reverse complement strand
CGATCACATCTGCTTCGTGCAAGCGCTCGCGAAGCCCGAGCCGCTGCATCAACCTTGGAAGCAAGTCCACCGGTGCTTGCCACCGATCCGTTCGCATTTTCTTCTCGGGAAGGCCACGCCATTCCGCGATCACAGCAGCGCGAAGAGAGGGGTTCATGGAAGAGGGTTATTTAGCCACAGACACCGTGCTGAGCAATGCCGAAGCATAAACACAGATGGAGCACCGATTTTGAAAGACGTGAGTCGTAATTCGTTATTTTTTGCGGCCGACACAGGTGGTACTGCATTTTCCGAAACCCGGTTTCCGCAATCCGAAATTGACTAGTATTTCCGCCGCATGTGGCTCGGTAGAATATCCAGTTCGGTGCGGTACTTGGCCACGGTGCGCCGTGCGATGGGAATCCCGCGTTCGCCCAGGATTTCGACGATCTCCTGGTCGCTCAAGGGCGCGTTGCCATTCTCGTGTTTCACCAGATCGAGGATAGCTTCTTTCACGCTGGTGTTGCTCATCGATTCACCGGTGGCGGTTTGATAGCCCGGCGTGAAAAAGTATTTCATGTCGAAGATGCCTTGAGGTGTTGCCATGTACTTGCCGGAAACAGCCCGGCTCACCGTGGTCTCGTGCACGCCAACCGTATCGGCGATTTCCCCCATGGTCATCGGCTTCAGGTGCGACGGGCCGTGTTCGAAAAAGTCGCGCTGCCGCGATACGATCTGGTGCGCAATGTTGGAAATGGTTTGCTGGCGCTGGTGGATCGATCGGATCAGGAATTTGCCGCTCCGGATTTTGTCGCGAATGTAATCTTTGACTTCGCTGCCGTTGTTATCCTGGGCGATGATGTCTTTGTAGATGTTGCTGATCCGCAAATGCGGAATTTGCTCGTTGTTTAGGATGATCTGATAATCGCCGTCCACTTTTTCGACCGTTACGTCGGGCAGCACATAGTTTTGCGGAGCAGCAGCGAATGCCTGGCCGGGACGCGGATTTAGCTGCGCGATTCTATTGCCGCACTTTTGCACCTCCTCCACGCTGATGTTCATCCGACGCGCGATTTCGGGAAAGCGCCGCTTGCCCAAATCCTCCATGTGCTCGGAGATAACTTTGTATTCGAGGCTGTTCTCTTTTCCCTCACGCTGGAGTTGAATGAGCAAACACTCGCGCAAATCTCGCGCGCCCACGCCCGGCGGATAAAAACTCTGGATGAGCGCAAGCATCTTCTCGAAATCTTCCTTCGCGATCCCGGAGTTGAGCGCCATTTCTTCCGGCGTGCTTTGGAGAAATCCGTTATCGTCGATGTTGCCTATGATCAGCTCTGCCGCTTTCCGATCGTTCGCGTTGAGGGCGGTCTGGTTCAGTTGCGTTATCAGGTGTTGCTGAAGCGTTTCCTGCACAGCAATGGAATCAAAAAAGAACTGGCGCTTATCTTTTGCTTCCGGCGAGCCCCGCGAGCCGTCGCGGCTGTAGCTGCTCGACTGCGCCATGTAATCGCGCCATTCCTCATCCAGGCTCGCCAGTTTCTCGAATTCCTCCTTGAAATTGTTGTCCGCGGAAGGTTCGGCGCCGTCGGGGCCGTCGCTGCTCGGCTCATCCGGTAGTTCCTCGAGCACAGGATTCGTCTCCATTTCCTGTTGAACCAGATTGCGCAGTTCGAGCAAGGGCGTCTGGAGGATAAGAAGGCTCTGTTGCAGTTGAGGCGCGAGAATTTGCTGGAGCGCCAGATGCTGAGACTGCTGCATTCCGTGTCCGGCCATACGCCGAGTTTACGGATGCAGCTGGCAACAAGCAAGCAATTCAGATGCCAGGTTGTAGCCTGCGGGACCTAGAATCGCAGCCGACACGGCTGCCTCTACAACTCGCGGTATCCAGGATTGCTCTCAAACTCCAGCCATATCCCATTTCCCGATCGTTTCCTGGATCAGGCGAGCGATCTTGTCGTTCACCTTCGTGAAGTATGTCTTCGCTTTTACTAGATCGAATTGCGGATAACCCTGACCTTCTTTGTAGAGCATGATTGTCGATGGAAACGGATACGCACTCCAGGTATTTGGCAGGGGAAGCGCAGTCGCCATCTCGGGTTCGTAATGCTCTTTCTGAACGAGAGCAGGATCGATCCCCATGACATATGCAGTCTCATTTTCCGCTCCATGACCGCCGTCCTCGCCAAACACTTCGAGCGTCACATCGCTGCAATAAGACCACCAGTTCACAGTCAGAATTCTCGTACCGGTGTCGCGTCCGACTTCCTGCACAAGCGCGCTCAGAACCGCGGTCTGCCCGCCACCATGGCCATTGAGCAAGATAATGTTTTTGAATTTGTTCTTCGCCAGACCGGCGAGGACTGCGCGAACGTAATTGCGAAAGGCATCTTCGGGAATAGTGAAGCTCCCGGGGTATGCGTCGAGGATGCCCGTGAATCCATACGGAATTACTGGCGCGACCATCGCGTTGACGCGCGGTGCGATCTCGCGCGCCATCGCCACGGGTGCGAGAATATCCGTGCCGTTAGGTGCGACGCCGTGTGGCTCAAGAGTTCCCAGGGGGAGTAAGACCGTTTGAATTTTCGCCGGAACCCATGCGCGAAATTCGATCCAGTTGATCCGCTCCATTTCGCGCGTGCTCGGCGTATTCTGTTTGGCGGAATTCATCGGGAGAGCTTAGCAGCGCCAGGAGTATTCCGCCTCTGTTTTCCATTCAGGAGCATCCAATCAACTGGCCCTTCGAATGCCACGATTTCTTCGATGAAATTTCGGCCTCCACTGCACGTAACACTTACAAGATCGGCTTGAAATCCTGGCCGAATCCGTCCAAGCACGTTTTCTTGATGCAGGGCCATTGCCGGATTCAACGTCACCATTTCAAGAATTTTATCCGGCGATATCGCCGGTTGGCTGCGCTGAAACGCGCGCATCTCGGCAAACAAACTCAAGCTCTCGTTACTCGCGAGGCTATCGGTGCCCAGGCAAACATTGAACCCCAGAGCGCGCAATCGTTCGAAGCGAAATCGACTGTGCGCGAAGTAGCCATGACTGCGGGGCGAATGCACCACGTGGAGTTTCGATGTCGATCTTTCGAGCAACTCAAAATCGCTTTCCGTCAACTCATTTAGGTGCGCGAAGATCCATTCCGGCAGGGACGCACCGCTGAGGCGTCCGACGAATTTTGCCAGCGGCGTCTCACGTCCGCAGTCATCCATCGGCCGCCCGATATTCTCCATGAATTCATAGAGCGGACCCGATCCGTCGCGAAACATCGACATCTCCTCGCGCGATTCTGCCAGATGCGTCGTCAACAGAACGTTCTCCCGTTGTGCGATTTCCCCGCAGCGACGATACAAATCTTTGGACGCCGTGAACAGCGCGTGCGGCGCTAATCCCCAGTTTTGCGCTGACTTCAGTGATTCAATGGCAAGATCGACAAGCTCATTCGCGTGCTCCGGTGAACGCACATCGATCAATTCCGCGAACCACCACGTCCGAATCGGTGGATCGATCCGTGGAATCAATTCTGGAAACGCGGTCAGGTTTGCAATTGTCGTTGTTCCAAATCTTTTCGCCTCGGTAAAACCTTTCGCGATCGACGCGACATAATCGTCCTGGGCGAGTTTCGCCTTCTCGGCGTTAATTGCGCGAATCCAATCCGCAAAAGACTGTTGCGGCGGGATTTTGCCGCGCAAACACGTGTAATCGAGATGACAATGCGCGTTAATGAAGCCGGGCAGGAGCGCCTGCTCCCCAAGATCGACAATTTCTTGCCCCGAATGTCGCGCGGAAACCTCAGGGAAATTACCAACATCAATAATTCGACTTCCAGAAATCGCGACGGCGCCATTCTCAATCGGCGGGCCGTCCATCGTCGCAACAATGCGCGAGCGAATGATCATTCGCCTTTCACCACTTTCCGACATTCCGCGACCAAGAGGTTGCATGCTTCCTGGCAAAGCAACGGGATTGCCGTAGCCGGGATCGTTGATCTCGATCGGGTCGGCGCTCTGACCTGATCAAACGCGGGATCAAACTTTTCCGGTGGCAATTTTGTTGATGCAACCGTGCCTTGCTTATCCCGTTTCCAGAGAATCGTGCGCAAACATCCGCCATCAGACCGGCAAAAATCTCCGACCACACAATCGATCTGTTCATCCGAAATTTTTGCCGCAACGCGGTACATGCCTGATTGTCGATCCAACGTATCGCGTAATGGTGTGGTCCGCAGTCGACCGCTTTTCCAAGCAGCGAAAACAGCGAGCCTCCCCGGATAAAAATAATCGAGAGCGCGCCTTAGTTCATCGAGCGTTGCAAGTTCCAAGCGCCAGCCACGGCGTAGATTGGGCGCCGTTTTGAGTGGACGATAATTCCCGGTGTCGTCGAACTTCGCGATCTCGATCGCGTCTTCGGGACTGTGAAAAAGCTTCAGGTCGTTGCGCGTCTCGTCATCGCGATGTGAAAGCGCCAGAACGCCATCATCCAATTTTTGAATCGCGATCTGGCCGATTCTTCGGCAATCGGTCAGAGCGATTTCCAAAGCCGGCTCAATGGCATTGAGCATCGCGCCGCGTCGAACTAGTGAAGGCAATGCGCGATGAGTCCGCCCGCGCGTTCGAGGAACTGTCGATCTTCGTCGCCGAAGGCGTTCATCTTCTCGCTCTCGGCATCAAGCATTCCAAGAATCTTATGATGCTCATTGATCATCGGGACAATGATCTCGGAGCGCGTGGTGTGAAACGTGGGCAAATAACGCGGATCGTGCCGCACATCGCCAACGATAATGGGTTTGCCAGATTCCAGCGCCGCACCGCATAAGCCTTGACTGATGGGAAACCGCGGATAAGCGGGCGGTTCCTCACCCGTTTCCGCCTGAATCACGAACTCCGCCTTCACAATCTTATAAATACCGACCCAGCGATAACTACGCGCTGCGCGAATCATTTCCACGAGTTGCCTCATTCTCTTGGCAGTGCAGCCGCCGGCCAGCGCAAACGCGGCGATCGCCTGAAGGTTCTTGCATGTCGTTTCTTTCATTCGCGGGAAAGCAATCTCGCGCAAAAGAAAACAAGCGCGAGCGAGATTTCAACTTTCTCGATTAAAATTTTGCCGCCTGCTCGATAATGATGTCGGCAAAGCCCACATCCGTGCCAATGGACGGCGCATAGAATAGGGACCGGCCACCGATCTTGTAGGGATTGCGCCGGAAAACGTCGCCGGTCGCCGCGTGTGACGTCGACGCCTGCCGCGGCGTAGGCCGCGCGGGCGACCCAAGGCGGGCCTGCCACGCCGTAGCTTTGCGAAGGCGGGTCGATCCTCCCTTGGCAATTCCGAGCAGACCAGGGATGTCTTCGTAGCTATGCAAACCATCCGAAATGAAAAACGGAACCGCCACGACGTTCGGAGTCTTCGTCAGCTTTTTCCAATCGGACACCAACGGCGGCTCTTCCATGTAAACATTCATTACGGCTGCGTATTTGCCCAGCCCCCGAATCTTTTCCGCTTCGCGTTTCGCCGCCGCGGCGCTGTTTTCATTTAAATCAGTGCCGTGCGCCACGATCAGCAAGCTGGTCTCAGTCGGGTCGATCCCGGGAGCGACTTCGAGCGCTCGCCGAAGAAGCAAGTCGGTCATCGAGGCGTGGCTCCCTGCCGGCTCGCAATATTTCCAGATTTGGCCGCTCGATCGTTTTGTGATGCGGCCATTCAACTCAAGCTCACGCGGGATAACCGTCTGCGTG
>QHOD01000005.1 GCA_003218615.1 Verrucomicrobiota bacterium | reverse complement strand
CGACGCGAATGGCCACGATAACCGACCCGGCGAGGCGAGCCACTTAGCCACGCTTCAAGAGCAACGCGTAGTGAATTTGGGAAAAGAATCGCCACGTCAAAACTCCGATGTCGCCGGAGCAAACGAACAGTCGCAAAGAGTGAATTTCGAGGAAGAGGAATAATCGCATCCACTTCTGGAATCAGCTTCCATATCGCCGCGATGTTCGACGGCGCAGAAATGGTGATATGCGCGTCGGGCCGCCCGGTTTTGATCGCGCGGACCGCTGGCACGCTCATCACGGCGTCGCCCAGCCAGTTGCTTGAGCGAATGAGAATTCGAAATGGCTTTAGATCTGGAGCCGAAATATCGGATGGGAGATAGACGCCACGCTTGTAACGCGCGAGAAGGAAATTTGGCTTGGGCGTTTTCCAGCGATTATGCACCCAAAACCAATCTTCCGGCGCGTGGCGAATTTGCTGTTCGATTATTTCGTTCGTTTTCGATGTGAGAGTTTGGACGGATGCCCCCGCAATATCGAAGCGCTCGGTGAAAACCATCCGCCATCGCGCCGGGCCGATTGTATAAACTGCCGCAGCGATCAACGCGGCCCGGCTGCGCTTGGCGAGCAAAGCGGCGAGCGGCGACGTCGAGGCCAGCCTTCCAAAAAATGGCGTCCAGACTCCGTGGTCGCCGGCATGCTGATCGCTTAAAACGCCTCCGCCTCCGCCAGAACGCAGCAGGTCAATCACTGGTTGAAATCCTGCTTTGCGATCGAACAGCTCCAGGCCCGTCTGGCTGCGGGTGCGCCGCACATGCTCGTCAATGAAGCGATTGCCGAGCCTTTGATACACACTCGCGTTGCGCACGTAACCCACGAACTTCGGCATTAATTGCGCAAATAATTCCCACGTGGCGAGATGACTCAGGACCAGAACAACGGGAACCCCAGCGCGAAATTCGCGATCCATTGCCTCGATGTTTTCGACTCTGACCCGACGCAGGATTTTCTCCGCCGGCATCGTGCAGAGTTTGACACTGCACAAAAGGTTCGCGCCCAACCGCTGGAAGTGTCGGAACACAAGACGACGCAATTCACGCGGCGACTTTTCACTTCCGAACGCGATGGCAACATTGCGTTGTGCCAGGCGCCGATATTTTCCGAGAATGATCCACGAACAAAAACCAAGAGATTGTCCAAGGAAAAAGAGAAAGCGTAATGGAAATGCGCTGGCAATCGCTGAGCCCGCGCGATAAAGGAGATAAACAATAAAATCGAGCATGCAGGGCCGGCGGTAGAACAGCCTCGCAGGGTAAATTTGCCTGCGTCCTGCTTCAACCAATATAATGTCGAGGTGTCGCCATCGCCTTACCATTCCATTCGTTCGGATTTTGCGCGGCTCATCTCGCGGAAATTTGAGCGGGGCCGATTTCTCGTGATCGGCGCTGATCCTGACAAACTTCGGCAGCAGTTCGCCGAAACGGGAAGGGAAGCTGTCGTTAGTGAGTCCTGCGCCGATTTAGCGGGAAAGCGCAGGCAGGAGGGCGCCGGCGCGCACTTTGAGATCGCGGTCTGGTTGTATCCTTCCGAAAAAAGAGATGACAATCACGTGGCCGAAGAACTGTCGCACCGCGCGGATGAGATCGTGCTGATACCTAGCGCCGGAGCAGATGTAGCCCAAAGACGGCCGCAACTTGTCGAGAGTTTTCGCCGATTCGGATTGCTCCCTGATTACGAATGTGACTTAAGGGAACTGCATCCGGAAGCAGTACGCCTCCGGCGCGGGCCAAGCGGATCTGCCGATGAGCTAATTCCAGCGGTGGAGGCGGCTTTTACGAGACTTAACACGCGACTGAGTGCGTTGCAGCGGATCTTCCAAATCCGCGTGTCGGAATTAGAAGCAGCGCATCGGCACATCGCGAAGCTGGAGGAAAAATTGCTGAAGCTGAAACAATACCGGCGCGAGCTAAAACTGTTGAAAGACCAAAGACAAACGCTCCGCAAATCGCCTGAACGCAGGATCGGTCAAGTCTTGCTCGCGCCCTATCGCATCCCTGAAAAGCTCATGAAGAGGGCTTGGGAGAAGTTGAAACCGGGCAGCGCAGAGTGGCGGCGATCTGCTCCTTTAACTGAATATCAGGAGTGGCTCCAACGACACCGTGCGGCCAGGAACGACCTCGACCGCATGCGCCAGGGCGCACGCGGATTTGCGATCCAACCGCTCATTAGCATTATCATGCCCATTTATGACACGTCCGTGCAGTGGCTCACGGAAGCTGCCGAATCAGTGCTCGCGCAAGCATATGAAAATTGGGAGCTTCTACTGATCGATGATGGATCCAGCGCTGCTGATTTAGTAAATGCACTGCCGGCTCTGGCTGCCCGCGACCAGCGTATCGTTCTCGATCGGACGGCGAGAAACGAAGGTATTTCCGCGGCTTCGAATCGAGCACTGGCGCGCGCTCGCGGCGAATGGGTCACGTTTCTCGATCACGATGACCTGATCGAGCCGGACGCGCTTTTCCAAATCGTGAGACTTTTGCAGACGCATCCCGATGCCGATATGATTTACTCCGACGAAGACAAGCTGAGCGAGAGTGGCTGCGAAGCGCCTGTCTTTAAGCCTGATTGGTCGCCGGATTTATTTCGTTCGCACAATTACATCGGCCATTTGACCGCGATCCGCCGCGAACTGGTTCAGAAGGCCGGCGGTTTCCGTTCAGAATTCGATGGCGCGCAAGACTACGATCTGTTCTTTCGTATCATCGAACAAACCGATCGGATTTATCATGTCCCGCGGGTGTTATACCATTGGCGGCGAAGCGCAAGCTCGAGTGCGATCAGCGTTCGGCAAAAACCCGGTCAATTTGAAGCATCGAAGTTTGCTATTGATGATCATCTGAAACGCAAGGGCGAGTCCGCGCATGTGGTAGTGGATTGGCAGACGCACGCCTTCTGTGTAAGACGCGAGCTTCCGGAGACCAAGAAAATCTCCGTGCTTATTCTGGCTCGCAGCGCGCTCGAATTACGCGTGCGTTGCGTTGAAAGCCTCGCGCGTAAGACCAGTTACCCCGACTATGAGATCGTTCTCGTTCAGGACGATAGCCAGCCAGCTGTCTCGAGCGTCCATATTCCGCATCGTTTGCTACGTTTTTCAGAATCTGCCAATCTCTCGGCGCTCAGGAATTTTGCGGTCAAACAAACTGGGAGCGCGTGGCTTCTTTTCCTGGACGATGATATCGAAGTGATCGAAAGCGACTGGCTCACGATCATGGCTGAGCATGTCCAGCGGCCGGAGACCGGCGCAGTGGGCGCGCAATTATTGAATCTGGACAATACGATTGAGCACGCCGGCATCGTCCTTGGCGTCAACAGAATTGCGCAGGCGGCTTCTCGCGAATTGCCGGCGGAGCAAAGCGGAATAGGCCGTCAATTACAGGTCACGCGGAATTGCAGCGCGGTCTCGGGCGCGTGCATGTTGACGCGCCGTGATGTTTTTCAGGAAGTTGGCGGCTTCGATGAAAGCATGCCAGATGCGTTTGCCGATATCGATCTTTGTCTGAAAATGCGGCGTGCGGGCTACCTGGTTGTTTACTCTCCGTTTGCAAAGCTCTATAAACACGAACCGCGAGCGGATAAGATCGACATGCGCAGTGAGGCGATCATGCGTGAGAGGTGGCCCGACGTTGTCCAGCGCGATCCTTATTACAATGCAAATCTTTCTCGCGAACGCGCCGATTTCTCGTTAGGCAAATAACCGGCTCTTATATAGACATGAACAAAAGCGAAGAGAATCTGTGGGTCGGCGTGAGCGATGCGGCGCGAAATGCGCTGACTGCGCGTGATTATAGAGCGGGCTCTTTGACACAACGAATCGCGCATTCCGGCGTTGATGTCGCCGAGCTGGCTGTGGCAGACCGATCCAGGCCCGAGATTAAGCGCGTCTGGATCCCCGGCGTGGAGATTTTTTCGCGCACAATCCATCCCCAGCGTCACCGCGGCGCGTTTGGAGAATTTGTGCGACGCGATGAGGGAGTCCTGGCGAAAATTGGATTTTGGCCAAAGCAATGGTCGGCCGCGCGCATGTTTGCGCACAGCGCAAAAGGATTTCATATGCATCCGCCGAGCATTCCGTCCGACACGACTGCGGAGAAATGGTTGCGACGTTTGTTTATACTCCGGCCTCAAAATTATTCGCTGCGTCGTTACGATGAGGAGCAATGGGATGTAATGTTCTTCCTGCAGGGACGCGCGGAGATGATTCTGTGTGATGTGCGCGCTGGTTTTTCCAAGCGCATCATGCGCTTCTTTATCGATGGCGACAATCATCGCAGCAGCAACAATGTGGGAGTGGTCGTTCCACCTGGGGTTGCCCACGCTATTCGGGCGGAAGGATCGGAGGACGTGATCATGGTTTACGGAACAAGCACGATCTTCCATCCAGAGTTCGAAGGTCGCATTGCAAGTGAAATCGAGACGGCAGAGTTGCCAGAATCGTGGCAGGAGTTTCTTTCGTTGTAGCGGCGATCTCTGATCGCCGAAAATGCGACGGTCAGAGACCGCCGCTACAGTTTGCTTATGAAGCGCCAATTCGATCCAGCCGTGCTGGAAATGATGGACCGGCCGCAGCCGGTTTCAACCGAGCTGGAGCGGGATCTGGAGCGAATTCGACAACTGAATCGCTGGTTCGGCAGCTATTGGCTGGTTCTCGGTTTTATGGAGCGCTGGATCAAACCGGTTGACCAGATACGCATTGTCGATCTGGCCACAGGCTCGGGCGATATCCCACGATTGATTGTCAATCATGCCCGAAAGATTGGCGCGAAAGTTCAGATCGACGCATTAGATCGGCAGTCTGCCACACTGCAGATTGCAAAAAAATTAAGCGCCGGTTACGAGGAAATTTCCTATATCGACGCAAACATCCTGGAATGGGATCCCGCCGAGGCCTACGACATCGTGCTTTGCACGCTCGCGCTCCATCATTTCTGTGAGCAAGACGCAGCCCGGCTCCTGCGCCGGTGTCGCGAGGTGTCGAGGAGGTTTGTTCTCGTGTCGGATTTACGGCGCGGATTTTTTCTCAAGGCGGGTGTTTATCTCTTAACAGCGCTCATTTTTCGCGAACCAATGACGCGCTATGACGCGCGACTCTCCGCCGAGCGCGCATTCTCATTCACCGAAATGGACAATTTGGCCCGGCAAGCCGGTTGGGAGAACTTTGGCCAGAAGAAATTTCGATTCGCGCGCCAGGCAATCTGGCTGGGATAAAATTTGTTTACAGTGACGTTGCCTTTGGTTCAGGAGCATTGAACAAATTTACGTGTCAGGGTTCGCGAATTTTAACACGCCTTTTCTACTTACAGGTTCGGTTGCGGTTCACACATTAGGATACGTTCTGGTGACTGGCGTCATCGCGATGTTAGTTTACGAAAAGCTCGGGGTTGGCATGTTGCGCCGCGCCTGGTTCAACATCGATTTGTTCTGGATGCTCGCACTGATAATCACCGGCGCATTTATCCTCTTCCTTTGATTTGCGGTCGGCGCGACCTAATTGCATTTCGTGATTCGCGCGCCGGACGTAGCTGGGTAAAGCTAGCGGCGTGAAAATTCTGACCGCTGTCGGTCAAGTCCCATCGCAGCCAAACAGCAAGCGCCGGGTGCTCGTGCCGACCATGGGCGCTTTGCACACTGCGCATGGCGAATTAATTCGGGTCGCGCGCGTGCATGCCGGAAAAGATGGCGAAGTAAGCGTGAGTATCTTTGTAAATCCGCTTCAGTTTGAACCGGGAAGCGATTACGAGCGGTATCCACGTCCGGAAAAAGCCGATGAAGATTTTTGCCGGAACGCCGGTGTCGATCTTTTGTTCCGGCCGACGCCGGCGGAATTGTATGTGGAAGATCGATCGACATTCGTGGATGAGACTTCGCTGTCGACCGTGCTTGAGGGTAAGTCGCGGCCCGGTCATTTTCGCGGGGTCTGCACGGTAGTCGCGAAATTGTTTAATATTCTTGTGCCCGACGCGGCGGTATTTGGCGAAAAAGATTTCCAGCAGCTGGCGATCATTCGCCGGATGGTGCGCGACCTTAATTTCAAAATCGACATCATCGCTGTCCCGACTGTTCGCCAAGAGGACGGGCTGGCATGCAGCTCCCGCAATCAATACTTGAATGGCAAGGAGCGAAAGCAAGCAACGGTATTGCGAAAAGCTTTATTGAAAGCGGCCGAGATAGCGCGTGGCGGGGAAACGTCGGCTGCGCGGATTGTGTCCGTAGTTCGCGAGACAATCGGTCAAGCGCCGCTCGCTCGAATTGATTATGTCGATCTTGTTGACGCGAAGAATTTGCAGCCGCTTGATGTCCTCAGGCCAAATTCGCTGCTCGCGCTGGCCGTATTCTTCGGCAAGACTCGTTTGATCGACAATATTCTGCTCTCGTGAAGGAATACGATTTCGTTGTGATCGGCAGCGGCATAGCCGGTCTCAGTTTTGCGCTGAAAGTGGCCAAGCAAGGCTCGGTTGCCGTGGTTACCAAACGCAAGGGCGCCGACACAAACACTGCGTGGGCACAGGGCGGAATCGCGTGCGTAACGAGCGACGAAGATTCATTTGAACTACACGTGCGCGATACGATCGAAGCAGGCGCCGGTCTGTGTAACGAACCCGTCGTGCGGACGATTGTCACTGAGGGCCCGGAGCGGATTCGTGAGCTAATGAGCCTTGGATTGCAGTTCGATCAGCGCGAAGTCTCCGGACATCGCGAGCTTGATTTGGGCAAGGAAGGGGGCCACTCGAAGCGTCGAGTCCTGCATGTGCGCGACGCGACCGGGAAGGAGATTGAGGATACTTTGCTGGGCGAGCTCGGCCGACAATCACATGTCGATCTATTGGAGAATCACATGGCCGTGGATTTGATCACCGCGGCCAAAGTCGGATTCGCGGCGGAAGATCGATGTCTTGGCGTCTACATTTTGGATGAACGAACGGGAGAGGTAGAAACGATTCGTTCCGATCGGATTGTGCTCGCGACCGGCGGTTGCGGCAAAGTTTATCTCTACACGACCAATCCGGATATCGCGACCGGAGATGGGGTGGCCATGGCGTGGCGAGCGGGCGCCGAGATCGCAAACATGGAGTTCATCCAATTTCATCCGACATGTCTTTTTCATGTGCAGGCGAAGTCGTTTCTCATTTCGGAAGCCGTGCGCGGTGAAAGCGGAATTTTGCGCAATAATCGGGGCGAAGATTTTATGAAACGCTACGATGCGCGAGGCTCGCTTGCTCCGCGCGACATCGTGGCGCGTGCAATCGACGCGGAGATTAAGCGCTCGGGTGCGAAATGCGTGTTTCTGGATATCACGCACAAAGCGCCGGAGTTTATTCGTGAACGTTTCCCGCACATTTACGAGACATGCCTGCGGTTCGGGATCGATATGTCGAAGCAGCCGATTCCAGTGGTGCCGGCGGCGCACTATCAGTGCGGCGGGATAAAAACCGACGTGAATGGGGTGACGAGCTTGCCGGGATTGTATGCCATCGGCGAGGTGGCATGCACCGGATTGCACGGAGCGAATCGGCTGGCGAGTAACTCGCTCCTGGAAGGCCTGGTGGTTGCGCATCGCGCGGCGGTGGCGTCAAAGCACGCGGGATCGGGTTCAAAACGGCATATTTCGTTGCCCGAATGGAAATCGGGAAACGTCCAGGATGTGGATGAAATGGTGGTGATTTATCACAATTGGGACGAGATCAGACGCCTGATGTGGGATTACGTGGGAATTGTACGCACCGACAAGCGGCTGCAACGCGCAGGCGCGCGGTTACGTAATCTCCAGCGCGAAATTCGTGAGTTCTATTGGAATTTTAAAATATCTGTGGACTTGCTGGAGCTGCGTAACCTCGCGACGGTGGCAGCCTTGATTGTCGATTCGGCGTTGAATCGAAAAGAGAGCCGTGGGCTGCATTACACGCTGGATTATCCCGAGACGCAGGATAAACAATTCAAACGGAACACAATACTGAGGCGGGATTGATTTTTTTGGCCCGTCAGAAACCGGAGGAGAAAGCATCGCGCGCAGAAAATTCGCCTTGCCTAAATGCCGCCGATCAGATAAAAGGGTGACGGCAATTTACGCATGAAGAGGCTTTTAGCGTTTTGTTTGACCCTGGGAATAGCGAGCGCGGCTAAAGCCGACGACCAATCCATGTCACCGTACGCGACGGCAGCGGATTTTGCCAAATATGCAATGAAACTGCGCGAGCAGGCGCTGCTCAAAGTGGAGCCGCAGGTTTTTATACCGACGAGCTCGCGACCAATCACACAGCGTCTCCCGTGGAAAACAAACATCGTGACTACGGTGTTTTGGATTGGAGAACAGGCCGGAGGCAACAATCCGGTGCCTAACTACCGGAGCTGCTGGGACGCGAACTGGACAGGCAATTACGGCGGCTTTGATAATCCCGATTCCTCATCACGGCGTAACTACATTCCGGTGTCATTTATTCCGCGCCAAAATCCGTTCTACTGTGCGCTGCCGTATAACGATGTCACGCACGGTCAGTTCAAACCGGAAGCTCCGCTTGTCATCCCGTGGTTCAAGCAGGCCTATACGGGGCCTGGTCAGTCAGTGTGCAAAGATCGCTGGATCGCGATTCGCAAGGGCAATCGCATTTGCTATGCGCAATGGGAGGACTGCGGACCGTTTCGCACCGATCATTTCCAATACGTTTTTCAAAATGAACGCCCAAAACCAAATCTGAACCATGGGGCTGGCTTGGATGTTTCTCCAGCCGTCCGCGATTATCTGGGCCTGGCGCCGACGGACGTAACGGATTGGCAATTTGTAGAAGTACGGGACGTGGCTTCGGGCCCGTGGCGAAGCTACGGTGAAAACAATCACTTCGTCATCGCGCGTCGCCAGGCGGAAAAACGCGTGGCCGAACGATTCTCAGGAGCGGCGAAGCAATAGTTCTTTTCGCGAAGGCTTAAGGACCTAATCACCCGTCATTCCAACCGCAAGAAGGAATGGAACGAGGTTTTGTCATTCCACCCTGGCCTAGCCACTTGGCGAGGGCGCAAGAGATGGAGTCACGGCCGGCGAGGCGGACGGAGTGGTCGCTGTCGGTGAAACCGACGGGGCCAGAGCTGCCGGAATGCTCTCAGTTGGCTGCGGCGATGGCTTAGGCTGTCGCGGAACTGCCATCCGGATCAATTCCGATACCGTGACAAACTTGAGTCCTTTAGCCTGAAGTTCATCGAACGTAGAAGGCATCGCTTCAATGGTTCCCGGGTGAATGTCGTGCGATAAAACGATCGAGCCGGGCCGAGTTTCTTTGAGAATCCGATTACGAACTATAGCCGGTCCTGGCCGTTTCCAATCGTATGGATCAACGTCCCAAAGAATGATCCGATATCCGAATTCATCGTGAATCCAGCGTTTTTCGCGTTCGGTAATCGATCCATAAGGCGGCCGCAAAAAAGTCGGGTGGCCCCCGGTAGCGCTTTTGATTGCGTCGTCAGTCCGCTGTAACTGGTTGCGGACACCGGCGTCAGACATTTTTGCGAGATTGGGATGCGACCAACTATGATTTCCAATTTCGTGTCCCTCGCGCGCGGCGCGCGCAACGATCTCAGGATGTTGCGCTACGTTTTCGCCGATCACGAAGAATGTTGCTTTAATATGATGAGCGGCAAGAATATCGAGCAGTTTCGGAGTCAGCGTGGCACTGGGACCATCGTCAAAAGTCATCGCGATGTAGGGTCCATCGACATGGACGGAACTGAACGTGATACTCGATTCCGTCGCAGCGTTCTCGTTATTTATCTTTGCATCTGGCGTTGCAATCCTGGACTCCGCTCGAAGAGCATGCGCCGCGATTAATCCGGCAAAACAAAAGAGCAGGAAACGGGAAACGGACATGAGCGCGGAGTGGCGGACTGAATGCGTGTATCTAGCAGAGGCCGCAAGTTCCGCAAGATGCACCGCCGAAGAGGTGGACTGATAAAAACTGCAGCAGCTCTCGGCGTTGCGGCGAAAAAATGGGTGCGTGTTTAACCTTTAGGCAATTTCTCTAGTTCCGCGATGAATGCGGCCGCCCCGTCGGGGAAGTAACCATCGTATTGCCAGAGCTTCTGTCCATCGCCATTGAGCACGACAATCGTGGGAAAACCCATGATCTGGTATTGCTGGGCGAGCTCTTCGTTCTGCTTTCTGAGCTCGGGACTTTGCGCCTTGGCGCGTGGAAAATCGACTTCCAAGAGCACGAGTTTTTCGCGTGCATAATCTTTGAACTGCGATTGCGAGAGAATCTCCGCCTCAAACTTCTTGCACCAGAAGCACCAGTCGGAGCCGGTAAAATCGAGCAGCAGGAATTTGTTGTTCGCCTTCGCCTCTTGCTGCGCTTTTTTGTAATCGTTGAGCCAGCCAAACTCGGCTTGAGCCAACGGCGCAGCAAAAAGAATACAGGCTATGGCCGCGAGAAGAATCAAACGATGATTTTTCACGCCGCCACCTTCGACCACACCCCGGCGTAGCGCAAGAGCGGCACATTGTACCGTTCGTGCGGGGATTAATCCTCAGGATGCGTCCGCAGATAGCCCGGCGCGGAAACGCCGGGCTATAAACGGATTCTCAAGATCTAGCGCAGATGTTTCGAGACGAGCTTGGTCATCTCGAACATGCTCACCTGGCTCTTGCCGTTAAATACCGGCCGGAGGTTATCGTCCGCGTTGATCATGGTTCTTTTCTTTTTATCCTGACAACCGTGCCTCTTGATGTAGTTCCAAAGCTTTTTCGTAAGCTCGGAACGTGGTAACGGCGTCGACCCGACGATTGCAGAAAGTTTCTCATCAGGTTGGACCGGTCTCATGAAGGCGGGATTCGGTTTGCGTTTGGAAGGTTTCTTTTTGGTTTTCGGCATGGACGCTGATTAGCGTTTCGCTCGCAAGAGAGCAATACTAATTTTGAGCAAACAAAAAAAATATTGCTAGGCGTCCCGGCGGACCGTCACAGCGGCCACATCATCCGGTAAGGCCTCGCCATCGTTGTCCGGCGCGGCTTGATCTAATATTCCCTTGAGCAACGCCTCGGCCGTAGGCGCGGAGTGATCGAGCATTTTCTCCAAACGCCCTGGAGTCAGGCGGCCCCGCCTGCCTTTCGCCGAACCGAACAAGCCGTCTGTATAGAGAAGAAAAGCGTCGCCCGCACCCAGCTCGACAATCGTTTCCGTAAATTCTGGATGTTCGATTAAACCCAGCGGAGGCGCGATCGAAGCAATTGACTCTCGCGCCGCGGTGTGGCGTACGACCAGGAGTGGCGGGTGACCTGCGCCTACCACGCTGGCGCGTCCGCTCGCGGGATTGAGCGCAACGCACATAGCCGTCATGAAAGAGCGCGCGCCGAAAATGGTGCGAAAATCATGGTTCACGGCTTCCATCACTCGGGCTGGCCCATCGTGTTCCACACTGCCATGTTGAAAGAGAAGTTTCGCCAGAGTGGTAAGCAGCGCGGCAGCGGCGCCGTGGCCGGTGCCATCTGCAATCCAAAATAAAATCTGGCCGTCTTTCATACGGAGCCAACCATAGATATCGCCACCGACCTGGATTACGGGGCGATAATACGCGGCAACCTGCCACCCCGGCAGCCTTGGCGGCCTTTGCGGAATCAATGATTGTTGCGTCAAGCGCGCCGCGGCCAGATCCCGCTCGAGATTGCGACGCCATTCTTCGAGCTCGTCATTTTGCCGCTCTAATTGGCGTCGCATGGAGCGGAGGCGAAGTTGAGTCTCAATGCGTGCCCGCAACACTGCTGCATTGATCGGCTTGGTTACAAAGTCATCCGCGCCAGCTTGCAAACCACGCACCTCGCTTGCTTCACTTCCGTGGCCGGTCAACATGATTGCCGGAAGTTGCGCGATTGCCGGATCGGTATCCGAGCGCAGGCGTTTTAACACCTCAGTCCCGTTTAGACCCGGCATATCGAAATCAAGCAGAAGAAGCGAAGGCTGTTTGGTATGAATTATTTGCAGCGCCTGAGCCCCGTCCTCGCACTCGCGGCAATCGTACCCGGCAGACACGAGCAGTTGCACCAGGATTTTCCGACTCATGGTGTCGTCGTCTACGACCAAAATATCTGCGCGGGAATTGTTCGACATCTTTTCTTTGGATTCGGATGAAGAGCCCTCTGTCATTGTATTTACGCCGATCTTTGCCAAAGTGCCGCCCATTTAAATGAGGAAAGCGATTTAGTGATTGGCAACCCGTCGGACTGCGAATAGTTTGTGAAAGCATTTCCACTTATGAAATTTTCACTGTCGCTTGCCCTACTCACCGCTCTCTTCGTTGCCTCATGCAGTGAAGAGCCGCCGCCGCAACGGGCCGGCCGCCGTGCGGCGAATTACCCGCCAAGCCGGGCCGAGGAATATCCGCCGCCGCAACAGCCATTCAATCCCAATGGACCCGTTCAGCCCACCGGTACGCCACAGGCGGAGGCTGCAGCTTCACCTCCTCCCCCGGCGGCGCCGACGAAGGTCGCGAAGGGAGATTATCCCTACGGAATTCCCGTCCCTGGCAAACCCCATCTCGTGGAAAGTCCGTATTCGCCTGGCAAATACGTCGATGTGGAAGGCTTTCCTCCAGGAACGGAAGTGAAGGATCCCTATACGGACAAAATCTTTCTCGTTCCGTAATTTTGGCAACGCTCGTCCTGGCGAAATCGACCTGACGAATCTTAAATTTGTCTCAGGGGAACAAGGCTGGACAACCGCGCCTTCTGTCCGATGATGCTCTTCGCGCGCGCGGGGATGGCGCGTTCGTTTCGCAAAAAATTTCAAAACTTCGTCTATGGAATTACGGATCAAACGGGCGCCTCGACTTGATCTCGAAATTACCGTGCCCGGTGACAAAAGTATTTCGCATCGGGCCGTAATCATTGCGGCTTTGTCCAACGGTGTGTGCACTCTGGGTGGTTTTCTTCCGAGCGAAGACTGCATGCGTACCGTCAACGCCATGCGCGCCTTGGGTATCAGGATCGAACAGCCTGAACCGGACACGCTAATCGTTCATGGGAAAAAGCGCGTCCTTATGCCGCCGAAAAAGGAAATCGATTGCGGAAATTCTGGCACGACCATGCGGCTTCTGGCTGGCTTGCTCGCCGGGCAGACATTTGAGAGCCGGCTTGTCGCGGATGCCGGGCTCTCTCGCCGCCCGATGGACCGCGTAATCACGCCGCTTCGCCGGATGGGCGCAAACATTGTTGCAGAAGGTCCGGAACAGACGCCACCGCTCCGCATCCATGGGGGCTCCTTGCGGGGAATTCGCTATCGTCTGCCGATTGCAAGCGCGCAGATTAAAGGTGCTTTGCTGCTGGCGGGTCTTTTCGCCAAGGGTAAAACCACTGTCGATGAACCCACACCGACGCGAAACCATACGGAGGTGATGCTTAGTTATTTTCTCGTCCGGACGGCAAAAAATGGCGACGGCAGCCTCACCGTCTTCGGCGATCAAGTTCCCGAGTCGCGCGACTTTACAATCCCGGGCGATATTTCCGCCGCAGCCTTTTGGCTGGTCGCTGCTGCGGCACGACCGCGAGGTCATCTGCTCGTGCGCGAAGTTGGTTTAAATGATACGCGAACGGCAGTCCTCGGCGTTCTGCTTCGGATGGGCGCGCAAGTACGCGAGGCCATTGAAGAAGTCGATCAACTCGAACCGCGTGGAATCGTTGAGGTCACGGGCGCCCCGCTCAAGGGAACCGTGATTCAGGGCAGAGAAGTACCCCAGCTTATTGATGAGCTGCCAATACTCGCGGTGGCAGGCGCCCTGGCAAATGGCAAAACAATTATTCGGCATGCGCAGGAATTGCGTGTGAAAGAAACCGATCGCATCGCTGCTACCGCACACAATTTGCGAACCATGGGCGCCCAGGTCACCGAGATGAATGACGGCCTTGAAATTCATGGACCGGCTCTGCTGCACGGAGCGCGTGTGCCGAGTTTTGGCGATCATCGCATCGCCATGGCGTTTGCCATAGCGGGTCTGTTCGCTGATGGCGAAACCATTGTTCAGGATGCCGATTGCATCCGTAAATCCTATCCGGGGTTTGAAAGCGTCCTCGAAGAGTTCACCAATTCGAAACGGATGCAGGTGAGCACCCCTGTGATCGGTTCCCTCACTTCCCCTCCGGTGGAGGAAGTGTGATCTGTAGACCGGCGTTTGCCTGGAGGTGGCTGGAACCTTGCTCGGCATCATTCCGACGCACTAATTTCTTCCGACATGGGGAAACGTTTTCATCGCGTTGTTGCCATTGACGGCCCGGCCGCCTCGGGAAAAAGCAGCGTAGCGCGCGAGCTTGCCCGGCGACTCCACTTCGCCTACGTCAATTCGGGTGCGATTTATCGAGTGATTACCTGGCATATCCTGCAAAAAGGGATAGATCCGGGAGACAGCGACCGCGTCGCGCAAACGGTCGAATCTGCCCGGATCAGTTGCCGCCTCCAAAACAACGAGTCGCGCATCTTGATCGATGATGTCGATCCAGCGGAATATTTGCGCGACGATCGAGTGAACGAAAATGTTTCCCGGGTCAGTAGCCTCCCTAGAGTCCGCGCAATTGTGGTGCAAAAACTGCGCGGTTATGCACACCACCAGGACCTGGTTATGGAAGGCCGCGACATCGGCTCAGTGGTTTTTCCAGACACTCCCTACAAATTTTATGTCGATGCTTCGCCCGACGTGCGTTCGCGCCGCCGCGCGGCGCAGGGGCAGCGCGACGAAATTGCCGTGCGTGACCAGGCGGATTCTTCACGCCGTGTTTCGCCGCTTGTTGTGGCGAAGGATGCCCATGTCATCGACACCTCGCATCTCACCATCGAAGGAGTCGTTAGCGAGATCATCGCGCAACTTAAACGAATGGGTCTGCGGATTTAGCGAATCGTTCACTCATTAAAATGAATTTTTATTACTGGCTCGGGTACCATCTTTCTCGTCTGATCGCCCGAGTGTTCTTTCATTTTCGGGTAATTCATCGGGAGCGCATGATTCAAAGCGGTCCGGTCATTCTAGCGATGAATCACCAGAGTTACCTGGACCCACCGCTGGCCGGCGTTACTTGCAATCGCGCGATCTATTTTTTGGCGCGCAAAACGCTTATGGACGTGCCGTTGCTGGGCTGGCTCCTGCCCAAATTGAACGTGATTCCAGTTAATCAGGAGGGGATCGACCGCAGCGCCCTCAAAGCGTTAATCCGTGTGCTCAAAGCCGGGAACGCCGCGCTGGTTTTTCCCGAAGGCGCGCGGACGCTCGACGGCAAGTTGCAGCCTGCTGAGCCAGGATTGGGATTGGTGATTGCAAAAACTCTCGCTCCGGTGGTGCCGATGCGCATCTTCGGCGCTCACGACGCTTTACCGCGTGGGGGAGGCGGCCTGCATCTTGTCCCGGTCACCATCGTTATAGGAGAACCGATTTTTTTTACGGCGGCCGACCTTGAATCGCCGGCAAAGAATGTTTACGGGCGCCTAAGCCGGCGCGTCATGGATGCGATTGCAGCATTAGACTTGAACTGACTGCGTTTGCGCGCGCAAGATCGACATCGATATTTCGAGCGTGAATTCCTTGCATCCGGCCGACGCCCAATCGCGATCCTCCCGAGTTCCCAAGGGTCGTCTTGTCCTTATGCTGATAATCGTCGGATCAATGTCGTTGCTGGCTGTTTACGCTAATATCCAGCGCTCGCGGCGTGAGCAAAGCGAAACTGTCACTGTGCCCCAGGCAACTTCGTCCCCGACGCAAGCGCGGTAATTGTCGTTTAAAATAAAGTCGCGCCCTACCAGTCAACGAAGCTCGCGCTACTCTTTCGCCTGTTGCGCGGCGAGCTCGCGGGCATATTCGAGTGTGTCGATTGAATCGACATCTTTGTCGCGCCGGATCGCCTTGATTCGTGGGAAACGCAACGCCAGCCCACTTGCATGGCGCGTGCTTGGCTGAATCGAATTGAACGCGACCTCGAGCACGACGTCTGGTTTCACCTCGCGATATCGGCCATGATCGACCATCGTGTTCTGTCTAAAGTGCTCGGTTAATTCTGCAATCTCCGCATCGGTCAATCCGCTGTAGGCCTTGCCAATCGGCAAAAGTTCACCCGTTGCTTCATTGCGTACCGCAAATGTGTAATCGCTTAGCACATGATTGCGTTTCCCGTGCCCGAGTTCGACGGCGACCACCACCACGTCCAGCGTCGCCAACTCTTTCTTTAGCTTAAACCAAAACATCCCGCGGGCGCCCGGCAGATAAAAGCTCTGCGGATCCTTTATCATGAGACCTTCGTTTAAGCGTCGGCGCGCTTGTTGGAAGATTTGTTCAATCTCGCCGGCGGAATGCGCGGGCACTACTTCCGCAGTCTGAAATTGCGGCGGTAATTGCAAGTCACCGAGCAAATCGCGCCGCTCCCGCAGCGGAGTTTTTAATAACGAGCACCCTCTCAGCCAAAGAAGATCAAAGATAATAAAAGCGACCGGCACGTCAGCCACTGCGGCCTCAAATAAACCCGGGCCATCGCGTTTCCGTCCGAGCCGCTTTTGCAAATCGAAGAAGTTGAGTCTGCGACCCTTTTCGAAGGCAATGATTTCACCATCAACAATCAGCTCCTGCTCGAAGTTTCTGGCTTGCTCCGTCAGTTCCGGAAATTGATCGGTGATGCGCCGCAAGTCACGCGAAAAAATTTCCACCCGTCGTGTGCTGCGATGAAGCTGCGCGCGAATACCGTCGAATTTGTCTTCCACATAAACTGCAGCGACAGCGACGTTGGCAGAATCCCTGTCCTCAACGAATCGCTTCCATACCGCTTCTGCTGTTGGTTCGGGAGTCGCAAGCATGCACTTGATAGGGCGAAAGATCGACAATTCCGCAAGGTGCAATTCTTTTCGGGAAGCGAGGGTTGCGGCGGCGCCGATATCGCCCAGGAGCATGTTGGCTTCCTTTACCTTGTCCAGCGGCGCCTCGAAGGCGCGAGCGATTGCCTCTTCGACAAGTCCCTCTCGTAATCCAATGCGCAGGTCTCCACTGAGAATCTTGACGAGGTACTGATCCTCCCGCGCAGTAAGCGTGGCAAGGCGTGATCGCAGCAATTCGGTTTTGGCAACCGGACCACGCGCTTTATGCAATGCATCGAAGAAATTGCGGGACTGCTGGAGGGTGAACGATTCGGGCTCGGTGCGTGCATCCAACGCTTCGAAAGCCGTCTTCCCCGCATCTCCATGGCGATGGGCAATGCGGTGAAATTCTGCATCGCTCAGTTTCGCCGCTGCCATGATTGCGCGGTAGATGATTGATGCGCCGACTTGTAATGTGCGGAGGTCGCTCTGGGCAAAAGCTCTTCCGGTGAAGTAAGTCGCCGCTATCGAAAGCCGGTCATGGTCAAGTGTGCGCAGATAATCGGAAAGCAAACCGATCTTCCCCAGCTTTGCGGCAATCGCTGCGATCTTTTCTCCAACTTCGGCGAATCCCGCAAATTCAGATTGGGGAGCACACGCGCCTCGCGTGTTGTTTGGGGTGCCATCGGCGCAAACTTTTTGCGGTCGCAAAGTGTGCAATTTCAACTCCATCTGATTTTCCGCGCTCAGGGCCCAGGCCTCGATACCCCGCTCGCGCAAGTCGCGCGCGAATTCGGCAGCGAATCCGTGAAGGGTAAAGACGCGTTTGGGCTGAACAAGATCGACATAGCGAACCAGGTCGTTGTAATCGGCATGATCGGAGAGAGGAAATGCGGCGTCGACTTGATAGCGATACACCGCATTCGGGTCGACCGCCCAGCCGCTGATCATTGCCACTCGTTTGCGCGCGATTTTTTCCAGCATGCGCGATCGATTTGCGCTCGGTGGACAGATGAGGACCTTTCCGGCCACGTCGTTCGTGTTGTAGCGAACGTATTTGCAAAAAGATTGGCCGAACTGCTCGTAAATGCGCGTCATCTGATAAACCGAGCCGTGCAGCATGGGGGTGAGACCGGCTCCCTCGAGCGAGCACAATATTTCCTGCGCTTTGCCTAACGAGTAGCCGAGCAGCACGGGCACGTGGCCGTTCTCAATTGCTTCGCGGCAGAACGCGACAACCTGGCCGATAACCTGTTCGGTTGGCGGAAAGCGATAGCGCGACAAGCCAAAGGTCGTTTCCATAATGAGCGTATCGGCATGGCGCCATTCCGCTGGCTCCGCGGATTTGCCCGGACGCAGTTTGAAATCGCCGGTGTAGAGCAGTGTCTCTTCGCCGGCGAAAAGGAAGCATTGCGCCGAACCAAAGATGTGGCCGGCGGGTAATAACATAACATCGAGGTCGCGCACAATTCGTCGTTCACGAAACGGGAGGATATGCTCTGTCCGTGTTCCAGGAAGCCGCTTCTGCATCAAAAAGGCCGTTCGCTCGGAAACAATGACCTCTTCATGAGGCGCAATGTGGTCGCCGTGGGCGTGTGAAACGAAGGCGAAGCGCTTGGCGTCCCACGAGTCGAGCCAAAAATCCTGCTGCGGCAGATAGACCCCGCGTTCATAACGAACATCGATCACGGCGCAAATCTAGGCGCGAAGGAGAGCAAGCGAAACTATCGGACGCATGCGTCTCATACGACGCATATTGACATGCAGCATGTGAGCCCGTTTCATTAAGGGCATGAGACTGATCCCCGCAGCGGTCGTGCTGATCATTATCGCAAGCGGGTTGGCCCAGGCTGTCGAACCGAAGCTTCTGGAAAAAGTAACACCGCTCCCGGTCGCGCTGAGCAAAGATTTCGAGTTTCGAAAAACGAAGCTGTTTTTTCTTAGCGAGAGAGCGCCGACACAAAACCAAAGCGCGCGACAGACGACGAGCACACTTAAACCGGGAGGGCTTTCCAGCACTGCGCCGAGTCAGAAAACGGCGACGCT
>QHOD01000122.1 GCA_003218615.1 Verrucomicrobiota bacterium | reverse complement strand
TCCACCTGCCGCCGCTAACGTAGGCGCCGTTAGGGGCAACCGGCAGCCCCGTGTCTTTGTTGAACAGGTCGAACGTGTTCGTCGTGACATTGCCGATCTTGAAGATGCCGTTGGCGGCGCTTGTATCTGGGTTCACCTGGTCAATCCTCACCAGAGCGCCGTTCGAAAGGTTGTGTGCACCCAACGTGGTGATCTTGATCGGTGTGTCATTGCTGACGCTCGCGATGGCGTTGTAAAGGGTATTCCCCTCGTCCGGGACCGTTTGCGGGCCCGAATATGGGAGCAAGATGTTTTTCACCGGACCGTAGGGCGCCTGGATGGTCCATGGGTTGGTATTTTTCAGTTCTTGTTGGCCGGTGACGGTGACCTGAAGTTGCGACGCCCCGCCGGCGCCGACATCCGCCGTGTCGTCATCCACGGAGAACCCGTAGCCCGAGAAGCCTAAGCCGACGTGGACGAACCAGACAAAGGGATCGAGGTTGAAGACGTTGAAGAGCTGCTTCCCGTGCGGTTCCGACGGATCCGGGTACCAGCTCGTGTGCGTGCCTTGGTTGTTGACCACGTCCGGATACTTGGTGAAATCGGTCACCCCGCGCAGCACGGACTTGATCATGTCGCGGATCATCGCGCTCACCATCTTGCCGTCGTCCGAATCCTTCGCGGCTTGGGTGAAGATGAAGCCCATATTGGCCCCGACCACATCCTGCATGAATTTGCACACGTTGTTGTTGTTCTTCAGGCCGATCTGGTTCATGGAGGCCATGATCAAATAGACTTGCTGGGAGAACGCGTAAGGATCGTGCCACGCCGGCTCGCCGGAAAATTGGAGGTCACCGATCAATGGATATCCCGGGTCGCCTGCCTTGGTGGGGGTCCACAGCAGCGGTTTCGGCGGCGAGAAGGTGAATGGCGCATTGGTGGAAGCGGTCTTCACCACTTGGCTCAGGATGACTGTCGTTTTACTGGCGATTTTCAGGATCACGGCATCACCTTGGTGGACGCCCACCTCGGTCTGCGCGTCGTCCAGACCCGGACCGGTGACCGCCATTCCCTCGACCAGCTCGGGATGCTCTTCGTTGAAGGTCAGCGTAGCCGTGTTCGCCTTGATGGAACCGGCGATCTGCTTCGAGGCCGTGGGAGCGCCCGGCGTGTTGTCCTTCCAGTGCGTCAGGTAGTATTGCGCCCAAGAGTACCAGAGTTTGATCATGCCCGAGGCGGCGTAATCATCGATCGGCCGCACAAAATCGAAGGTGCAGCCCACCGCCGGCGCGATCATAGCCTGGCTCAAAGTCACTTGCCTCTTCACGTAGTCCACACTCAGGACTGTGGTGCCCTTCTTGATGGGATTGGCGTTGCCTTCTGGCGGGTGGGCGACAACGAGGAAATCTTTCTTCACGAAGTCCATCTTATCCTGTGGCTCGGAAGCGGAGAGGGTCAGAATCGATTTGTCATTGTCCTGCACGCCCTCCGCTCCGAGGTTGACGAAGACCGGGTCGGTGCCGCCGCTCGAGAGCATGTATTTGTTATCCTGCCAGGAAACTCCGTCGCTGTAACTGGAACGGACGTCCAGGATGGGGCTTTGCGGGAAAATGTTTGCGCCGGACGGTATCTTGATCATCAGCTTCTTGTCGGTTTCGACACCGGGGAAGTTGTAATAGGGCCAACCTTTGCCGCCGAAATACTGTCCCAGGAGGGCGTTGGGCTGGGCGGTGGTGCCGTTGGCGATGAATTTACGGATCAAGGGTTGCAAAAAATTGTCGTCCTTGGTGGAGCCGGTCCAGCCGTAAGGCTCGGGATTCGATCCGGGCTTCCAGCCATTTCGGTTGGCATCCTCCCCCTCCCCGGCTCTTTGGGGCACGACCCATACGTCGAGAGCTTCCATCGCCACTGGCAGATACAGGCTGTCGACATTGGAGACATCGTAATTGATCAGTGTGACCAATTGATTGTCGGGAATTTGACTCTTGCCAATTTTGCACTTGGTCGCATCTGTGCACTTGGTTTGTTCCGTGATTTTCGGATTGCTCAGGTAGACGTGATCTCGAATCGTCCACTCCACGAGTTGATCCTCGGTATCGTCAGCGGGAGCCACGGCCAGGGTAGGCGTATCGGCGCGGTACCACATGACGACCCCGTTAGTGATGGCGCCGGGTCCGGCCTCGGATTTGGCAATGGTGCGCGCCGCGTTGGAATCGTTTCTCAGGGGATTGGGCAGTTTCGTCTGGTTGTTTAACAGATATTGGCCGCCGCCGCCGGTCTCGATGCCCATGCGAGCGGCATCCCAGAAGACCAACGGAATATTCACGAGAATGGTTTGGTTGCGTTTCAGACCAAAATAGTATTTTTTGTCCGTCCCTTGGTAACCGATGTAGCCCCGGTATTCTCTTTTGGGCGTATCATAAGGATCATAAAGGCCCAGGGCTTGGTTTTCCGGGCAGACGGTTGCGTTTTGATCCCGCATGATGGGATACACCGTGTTTGGGGTGTTGTTCGTGATGCTCAGGGTCTTCATTGGCACCACAGTGCCGTCCTTGTCGGTCCCGTAGACCAATACCTGGTTGGTCGGCGAATTTGGGGCGGCGGGGTTGGGATCGAACGTCGTGCCCGTGGGCATTAAGGGATCAGTGCCGTCCGCCCTGGCGAAGGGGGAGAGCAAGGAAGCGGCGGCCAGAACGGCAGCCGCCAGAATAATCGATGGCTTGATGAGCATATATGAATATTGAGTGGAGGTGAGTATCTCAGTGTCCCGACGAATCGAAATCGGAATCGGCGAAATGCCTTTACGTGATCTGCGACAATTTGTCGAGCTCTATGTTTAAAGGTTCCAACGGTAGTCGAGAGCCAGATGGTTCTAGCTTGTTCGCGCGGCGCCTTGGACGTTGCCGTCACGTCGCGGCTTGTCAGGATGACAACGTGAAACAGTTTTTCGTCGGCCGATCTGGCTTCGCCTGGCTCGACATGACGCGCGCCGAGAACTAGATTCGCGCCGCGTGAAAAACACGAATCATAATTGCTACGGCAGCGTTAAGTGCGCTCGCGTCGGCTATTTCACGGACTGGATTCCAGTGCCGGCCCGAGGGCAAGCAGGCGGGCCACTGAACTTCGGCAAACAAAGCCGCGCTACAGCTCTTTACTCGCTCGTGTGCTCGTAACCCTTGCTCAGATTGCGAGTTTTATCGCATTACCGTGATGACTAGCGAGTCCACTGGGTGCCGTTCGACCAGGAGATGCGTCGTCCTCCATGACTGACATGACCTCGTATCCCCAGGGATGAAATCACTAGTTCGTGCTCGCTGGCCATGTAGCCGCTGCTGCTTTGCCCCTGCTCATTGACTATCGTCACATTTCGACCATCGGGTGCGACACTTATGTCTGCAGGCGTCTCGACTCGAAAAGCGAGCATTTTTTCCTGATTTGAACGGCCGAACCACTTTAAAACTCGCTGCTCGCCAGTGCATTTCAATCACCTCGCCCATTTCATCGTAAACCCGAATAACCGTATTGTGTAAGTGACTGTAGGCTGATTCAGGGCTTTGGCGCGGGCACTCCTGAAACAGCTAATATTCCCAGGAGATGTCATCATTTCCGTAGTGAGCCATTAAGCGATAACCGCGCCCCGGCTGGCTCGACATCAATGGGATTGCGAATTACATTCGAGCCGCTTGAAAGCTCGGGTTTTCATTCTCGTCGCGACGGTAATCGCGCTGTTTACTGGTGTTAATTACGCTGCATCAACTGATGCGGCTCCTGCGGACACCAGCAGCGTCGATTTCAAGCAATGGGGCCTGGTCGCGATCCAGGACAGCGGCCGTCGCAAGCCGCTGGACACATTCGCCAGGGAAACGCTGATCCGACTCACCGGAAGATCGACATATACCGACAAAACCGGGCGGAAATGGCAGCCGAACGATATCGTTTTGTCAGCGCAGCTCGAAACGCACGATTGGAAAAACGAGCCGATGGTGCTGGTGTCGTCCGGCAAACTGAAAGAGCAACTCGGTCTCGATAAAACGCAGCGACGATTTTCGTTTGCGCAACTGGTGGGCTCGACGGAGTTGCAACGAATCGCGAATGAGGCGCGCGCACGCAAGCGCGCGGAGCAAACGCTCGACCGGATTCAGCAAGAAGCGCTCAGCGTCAGCGATCGGTTGGTTCTGTTCTCGAATGTGGTGGACGGAAGCGCGCTTTTAATCATTCCCGCGCCACGGAACGAGACCGATGCGTGGGTGCAGCCGTCGGAGTTCGCTCGCTATTATTCGGACGCGCAGTTCGCCCCGGCCCAGACGCAACTGCAAGCGCTCGTCAATGCCTATGCGCAAGGGGACGGGTTCAACTTCAGCCGCGCGGCGCATCAGCTTCGCGAAAATTTGCGCGCGCTGAGTCCATCGATTTATCCGCAAGATCGACAATTGCGGCTCGAATATTTTTATAATCATTTCGAGGGATTTTATCGCGCGATCTGGTGTTACGGGATTGCACTTGTGATTTTAATCGCCGCGTACCTGCGCAAACGCGGACGCGCGTTGCAAAGTCTCGGCGTGGCGATCGCGCTCCTCGGTCTCGCCTTTCAGGCCAGCGGGATCCTGATGCGCTGCATGATCGCCGGACGTCCACCGGTGACGAACATGTACGAATCAATCATCTGGGTCTCGTTCGCGGTCTCGCTTTTCGGGATGATCTTTTTCGCTCGTTATCGCGCACCGGTGTATTTGCTGGCGGCGTTGCCCGTGACGCTGATCGCCCTGCTTCTCGTCCATCAAATGCCGATCGCGATGCCGTCGAGCATCGATCCGCTCGTGCCGGTGTTGCGCGATAATTTCTGGCTTACCATTCATGTGCTCACGATCACCTTGAGCTACGCCGCCTTCGCACTGGCGATGGGCTTCGGTCACATTCTGCTCTGGCGCTACGCACGGAATCCGGCGACAGCGAGTGGGGATGCGCCGATGCACTTCTGGCTGTATCGCGTCCTCCAGCTGGGAGTGCTTTTGCTCGCCGCAGGCACGATTTTAGGTGGCGTGTGGGCGAATTATTCGTGGGGCCGATTCTGGGGCTGGGACCCGAAGGAAACATGGGCCCTGATCGCGCTGCTCTGTTATATTCTCACGTTGCATGGACGGCTCGCCGGCTGGTGGACTGAATTTGGTCTTGTCGTCGCGAGCGTGGTTTGTTTTCTTGCCGTGCTGATGGCGTGGTACGGCGTGAATTTTGTCCTCGGAAAAGGTTTGCACAGTTATGGGTTCGGCATCGGCGGCGAGACGTACGTTGCGACATTTGTAATTGCCGATCTTTTGTTCGTTGCGTTTGCGATCTGGCGATATCGCACGAGCAAACACGCAATAGTTATAGCCGGGGACGTTGTCGCGGGTTGATCCGCGGTCATCGACCCGCTACAACGTTTCTGCGGCGAGCGCGTCCAGAAATTCGCGTGGAACTTGGGCGCGAAGCAGCGTCGCCCGGATGGCATCATCCTTTACGAGCCGCGCCAGGGTGCCGACGCAGATCAAGTAGTCATTCACCAAACGCTCTGGCACGCCGATGACGAAAATCAGTCGGGCGCGCAATGCAGTTTCGCCAAAATGGATACCGGCGCGGCTTCGCCCGATACCGAGCACGATTTCATCGACCAAATCGGTGCGCGCATGCGGAAAGACAACGCCGTTTTCTACTACGCTTGGGTGCGCCTGCTCGCGCGCGAGCACTTGGTCGAGAAAATCCTTCGCATTGTCGATCTTCCTGTTGAGAGCGAGCAATTGGACGATCTCGCGCAGCGCATTCGCTGGTTTGCGGGAACGCAATTGCAGGATCACGTGTTTTTCATCGAGAAGATCGGCTAGGGCGATGGCCATTGGGAGGAGAGAGATTTATTGGATTATCCAGCAAACCCAGTTATCCAGTTAATGTAATGGCCGTGGCAACTGAAAAGAAACCTAGCGAGGAAAGAACAGTCTCATTGCAGCGCAGTCTTTACGATCCGGGATATGTCAACGCGATGTCCCACTTTTATCGCGGCGAAATGAGCCGGATCATGGTCTGGCGGCAGCGACTCGACGTAACCACAAACTGGGCCATCACCAGCAGCACCGCCATTATCACCATCGCGTTTTCCACG
>QHOD01000121.1 GCA_003218615.1 Verrucomicrobiota bacterium | reverse complement strand
CGTCATGACTCGATTGTTCGTTAGCTGCGATTGAAAATGACGGTCGGCGGCGGGTTTTTGCCAAAGCGTGTAAACCACGGGTTTACCGGATTTTTCCACGACCTGCGAAAACCGCGCTGTTTTAACTTTGAGCAGCTTCATTGGTAGGACGCGACCACAGCCTACCCCGCCGTGGCGGGGGCGCGCCGGGACGGCCAGGAAAAGTCCGCCAGAGAACTACGGCAAGGAGGATCAGGCTACCGTTGCTGCATTCCTGCCCTGGCGGGGTTCGCAAGTCCTCAATCCATAGCCCCTGACGGAACACAAATTTCCCGCAAGATCGATATCATGCAATCGCGTTCTGCGAAAAAGAATCGAGGGCATTGACAAGCTATGACGCTTCTGTTTGCATCGACTCCGTGAAATGGCTGGCGCTGCTTTTGCTTGTTGTTGTTTTCGCCACGGCGAACTCGTGCACAACAATTGTTAATCGCCGCGATCTCTACAGTCCGGATCCGGGCCCAGACTCGCTGGAGGCGATGCGACAGATGACGACCGTGACGAAAACAACCACCAGGACACGCACTGAAGAGGTCATGCCTGCCGGCTACTAAATCTTAGTCTCTCGCCGGGACATCATGTTGCGATTAGCCGCGGGCTTTGCCTACGCTGTCCTAGCCAAACGGCAGGTTTGCCTTGATACGGGCGACATCCGTATGGTGGACGCGTGCCGCCTTACTTAGCCGGCGTTTGCGTTTTGCGTTCTTCGAGGAAAGCAAATGCCGACGCGAAGAATGCGCTCTTAGCACTTTGCCGCGTGCGGTGATCTTGAAGCGTTTTGCTACTGATTTGCGCGTTTTGCTGCGAGCAATTGGCTTCGGCATAAGGCGCGAAAGATATGTGGCATGGTCGCAATAACAAATCTTTTCTGTCAGGACCAAGCGCCAACATCCAAAGTCCAGAAAAACAGCAGCGTGGCATCCTTTTTTGAATGTTGAGGCCCTGAGCTTCTTTGGGATTGGAGCTTGGAATTTGGAGCTTTTGATCAAAGCTGGAACATATGGAAAATCTGCCTCGACAGAAGCCACGCGTCGTCATCGTGGGCGCGGGTTTTGGCGGGCTTGAGGCGGCAAAGAAATTGGCCTGCAAAGATGTGCATGTCACCGTGATCGACCGCACCAACCACCATCTCTTTCAGCCGTTACTCTATCAAGTTGCGACCGCCGCGCTCTCACCAGCCGACATCGCGGCACCAATACGCGGTATTCTGAGCAAATGTGAAAACATGGAGGTAATACTCGCCGAACTTTGTTCGGTCGATGTCAATGCAAAGAAAGTGAAATTGTCCGATGGTGCCGAGCTTGATTATGATTTTCTCGTTCTCGCCACTGGTGCCCGGCATTCCTACTTTGGACACGATGAGTGGGAGAAATTGGCGCCCGGACTAAAAAGTCTGGAGGATGCGATCGAAGTGCGCCGTCGTTTGCTGATGGCATTCGAGTACGCAGAAAGGATCACCGATGAAGCAGCGCGCAGGGCGGCGATGACTTTTGTAATAATCGGCGGAGGGCCAACGGGAGTAGAAATGGCCGGCGCCATCGCAGAGATCGCGCGCCATACGTTAGCGAAAGATTTTTGTCACATCGATCCTTCGCAGGCGCGCGTGATTCTCGTCGAAGGCGATCCGCGTTTGCTGGCGACTTTTCCGGAAGATTTATCGGCAAGCGCCTTGAAACAACTTGTCGATCTTGGCGTGGAGGTGCGCACCGGCGCACGCGCCACCGATCTCACTGAAACTGGAGTGCAAGTGGGCGACGAATTTATTCCATGTCGCGTGAAAATCTGGGCGGCAGGCAACAACGCTTCATTTGTCGGCAAAACGCTCGGCGTGCCGATCGATCAAGTCGGCCGCGTGATGGTGAACGATGATCTCACGATTCCTGGTCATCCTGAAGTCCAGGTGATTGGTGACCTCGCAAATTTTTCGCATCAGACTGGACAACCTTTACCAGGAGTCTCACCGGTAGCCATGCAGCAAGGCCGCCTCGCCGCGCGCAATATCCTGGCGATGATTGACGGGCACAAGCCGCAGCGTTTCTACTATTGGGACAAAGGAAACATGGCAACAATTGGACGGCACAAAGCCGTTGCCGACCTCAAACTCGTCCATCTTAGCGGCCTTCCGGCGTGGCTGGCTTGGTTATTCGTGCACCTAATCTTCCTGGTCGGTTTCCGGAATCGGTTGCTCGTGCTATTTCAGTGGGCATGGGCCTATCTCACATTCAATGCGGGCGCGCGCTTGATCACTAGAAATTTTCAATCCGAAACACGCCCGCCAGCGTGAAAAAAGACTTAGTGATTTAATGATTGCAACCAAGATTGCTGCTGTTGGCAATTCAAAATCTCGGGCGGCTCCGGAAATCAGCGTGCGCAATCTTCAAAGAACTGTTCGTGTTGACACTGTCGATCTTAAAGAATTCGCCGCGAAAGCGTTGCGCATGTGTCTGCAACAGCGCAAAAACGAAGCGACGAATTTAACCAAACTGCGCGAGTTTTTCGTCCTGCTTGTCTCCGATCGGCGGATGACCGCGTTGCATCGGCGCTTTCTTCACAAACCCGGACCGACGGACGTGCTGACATTTGAACATGGCGAAATTTTTCTCAGCGTTGAGACCGCACGACGAAATGCGCGCATCTTCGGGAATTCGCTCGCACGCGAGTTGCGCTTGTACATAGTGCATGGGCTGCTTCATCTGCACGGCTTTGAAGATCGAACCGAAACCGACGCGCGAAAGATGGAGACGATGCAGGAACAAATTCTCCGGCAAGTAGCTGGCCGCCGGAATTAAAGCCATTATCGGCGATCATAGACCGCCGCTGCAGTTTGAACTAAAGGCGGCGTATGTTAGCGTTTTTGCTGTTATGAGTGCAAGGCCACTGTGGGAGGAGGTGGCAATGGCGCAAAGCGCAGCGATTACGCCGTTTCCAGTTACGAAAAATACAGGACCCGCGACTGTTGATCGGCCCACGATCGAACACGAAACCCGTCCGGAGGAAGACGTCGATCTTCCATGGCAAGTGGTGGTGCACAACGATCCGGTGAATCTAATGACCTATGTAACCATGGTTTTCCAACGGGTCTTCGGCTATCCACGCGAGAAAGCGGAGAGACATATGCTGGAGGTGCATCAAAAAGGACGTTCGGTTTTGTGGAGCGGCATGCGGGAGCGCGCCGAACTTTATGTGCAGCAATTGCACGGGTATCTTTTGCTCGCCACACTCGAAAAGACCGGTTGATATGGAAATTTGTCGACGCAAGGACGAGATTGATATATCCGAGCTGGATCCGTTTCTTGCCGAACTTCTTCGCCAGATCCCGCCGAGCGCTAATCCGGAGGGCGTGCCTGCCGCCGAGCAACGTCTCTTCAGCCCGCCAGTAAATGATAAAGAAGCGAAGATTTGCGCAGAATGGAAGCTGTATGTCGAGCCGGAGTTGCGGCGCCTCTTTCAAACAGCGACGGAAACCGTGGCAGGTGACCTCGAGCAGCTGAACGGCAGCGAAAAAAGTTTCGCCAATCGCACCTTACGCATTCCGTCGAAACACGCCGACGCCTGGCTGAGTACACTTAATCAGGCCCGGCTGGTCATTGCCGCCAAATATAATTTCACCGATCGAGAGCTGGGCGACCACTTTCGTTCACCGATCGGATCGCGCCGGGACTTGAGCTTATTCCAGGTAAACTTCTATGGTTTCCTGCAAGAATTTATCCTGCGCGAATCGGATGGTTCGCAGAAGGCTCCTGAAGATTAGGCCTGCTTCCGTGCCCGCACCATCGACATGAGCCGGTCTTTGATTGCAGTAGAGGCTTTCGCTGGGCGCAGACTCAGCGCGAATGCTTCATGCAATCCATAACATGCCGTGATGAAGTCCTCGGCCTTCTTGCCGAATTTTTTTCGCGCTTTTTCGAATTCCTCCAGCTCTTCCGGCTCCAGTGAGCCGATAACGTAGAGCCGCGACTGATTTTGGAATTCCTCAAAGTTCATCTCTCAGCTCCTTGAGTCCGTCATAGATTTTTTTTAATCCTAATTCGAGCCTGGTCTTCACCGTGCCTAATGGTGTATTCGTTTTTGCGGCGATTTCGCGCTGGCTCATGCCACGAAAAAATGCGAGATCAATTGCCTGCTGTTGCGCCGGTGGAAGCCCCTTGATCACTTTGCGGATAAGAGTGCGCGTATCGCTCAGGGCAATTTCTTCTTCCGTGGCGTTATGCACCCACGCGTCTGGCTGCTGTTCGGTCTCATTCTGCAGACGCTCTTCCGCCCGAGCGTAAGCTTGCTTCTTGCGCAAACCATCGATCGCGCGCCGGCGGGCCAGCGTCACCATCCAGCCGAGCGGTTTTCCCTTTTGGGCAGAAAAATTTTTCGCCTGGTTCCATATCTCCATGAAAATTTCCTGCAGGAGATCGTCGGCCTCAGCTTCGTTGTGAATCACGCGAAGAATAAGCGCTTTCAAAATGCCATTGTATCGATCGTAAAGCTGAGAAAGTGCCTCAGGATCCGCCGCTTGGATCGCCCGCATTAAATCCAGATCAGTTGGCGCTCCCGGTTCCAGCCGCGGAGGAGGCGAGAAATGCCGCGTTTTTGGTCTTGCAGTGCGTACTCGTTTATTCGCTTTGCGATGCATGCGGGAAAATCAGGCCTGATCGATCAGGGCAAAGCCATCAAATGAAAGAAAATAGAAAGCCCCAGCTAGTCATCGGGTCTCTTAGTCCGTAGCGAGGCTTTCGTCCACCGGTTTTGAAGCAAGCCGATTTGGCCGAGTTTATCTAAATCGGATGATTGCGCGGTGGCGTTTGTGCGACAAAGGTTAGCCGCATGGTGCAAGATTTGAACGATCCCGCTAGCGATCCGCTTTGGTACAAGGACGCGGTCATCTACGAGTTGCACGTCAAAACATTTTGCGACAGCGACGGCGACGGGATGGGCGACTTCCGCGGCCTGATGGAAAAGCTGGATTATCTCCAAGAGCTCGGCATTACCGCCATTTGGCTCCTGCCCTTCTATCCGTCGCCGCTGCGGGATGACGGATACGACATCGCCGATTATTTCGACGTTAATCCAAACTTTGGGACGCTTGACGATTTCCGAGCATTTCTCGATGCGGCGCATCTGCGCAACCTGCGCGTTATCACAGAACTTGTGATCAACCACACGTCCGATCAAAACCCGTGGTTCCAAAAATCGCGTCGGGCGCCGCTCGATTCAGCTGAACGCGATTTTTACGTCTGGAGCGACACACCAGAAAAATACGGCGATGCACGGATCATCTTCAAAGATTTCGAGACGTCGAACTGGGCCTGGGACCCGGTCGCAAAAGCTTACTATTGGCATCGCTTCTATTCGCATCAGCCGGACTTGAATTTCGATAATCCGGCCGTCCATGAAGCGATCGAGAAGGTCTGCGATTTTTGGTTGGCCATGGGCGTCGACGGACTTCGTCTTGATGCCATCCCCTACCTTTACGAACGCGAGGGCACCAGCTGCGAAAATTTACCGGAAACGCATGAGTATCTCCGCGGGCTGCGTGCTCATATCGAGGCAAAATTTCCAAATCGAATGCTGCTCGCGGAGGCCAATCAATGGCCGGAGGATGCGACGGCTTACTTCGGCAGAGGAGACGAATCGCACATGAACTTCCACTTTCCGCTCATGCCGCGCATGTTCATGGCCCTGCAAATGGAGGATCGGTTTCCGATCATCGACATTCTCGAGCAAACTCCACCGATTCCCGACAATTGTCAGTGGGCGATGTTCCTGCGAAATCATGACGAGCTAACGCTGGAAATGGTGACCGATGAGGAGCGCGATTACATGTATCGGGTTTACGCGAGCGACCCTCACGCGCGCATTAATCTTGGCATTCGCCGCCGGCTTGCGCCGCTGCTCGCAAACAGCCGTCGCAAAATCGAGTTGCTTAACGCAACGCGGGATTTTCAAGGGCGAATCCGCAGCAACTCTACCTACCGGTTACGATCGACCCCGAATACCACTACGAAGCGGTCAACGTCGAGAACCAGCAAAAAAATCTCTCATCCCTGCTCTGGTGGATGCGCCGCGTTATTGCGATGCGGAAAAATTTCAAGGCGTTCTCACGCGGTTCCCTCGAATTTCTCTTTCCGGATAACGCAAAAGTACTCGCGTTTCTCCGGCGTTACGAAAACGAGACCATCGTAGTGGCGGTGAATCTTTCGCGGTTTGCGCAATCGGCGGAGTTGGATCTTTCACGCTTTGCCGGATGTGTGCCGATGGAAGTTTTTAGCCGCAATCTGTTTCGCCCAATCAAAAAATCCCGCTACGTCATCACGCTCGGTCCGCATGCCCATTACTGGTTCGCCCTGCAAGCGCCAGTCGAAGGCCGCAGGGCGTCGAAAAAGCGAGTTGTGCCAGCGATTAATGCCTCGGCCGAGCTGCAGACCTTGCTTGCTGACGCTCCGCGAGGACTGCTCGAACGCGAGATTCTGCCCAATTACATCCAATCCTGCCGCTGGTTTGGATCCAAAGCGCGAACCTTTCGCCATCTTAAGGTAATCGAGCAGCCTGCCATCTTATCGGATGCCGACGCTGCACAACTCTGGTTCGTCGAGGTGAACTATCTGGATGGTCCGACGGAAACTTATGCCCTCCCGGTAAAGATCGCGTCCGGTGACGCAGCACGCGCTGTATTTCAGAGCGCACCCCACGCGGTCATCGCGCGTTTCGCTGGTAACGAGGAAACCATCCTGTTTGATGCGATCTGGGATGCGAAGTTTCGCGCTAAATTATTCGAGGCAATCGCACGACATGAAGTCATGAAAGGCGGTGCCGGCAATCTTGTCGCCATCGGCGGGAAAACGCTCGAAACCGATCCTGCCACCATATCCGGTAAATCACAGGTTTTGGCGGGAGAGCAGAGCAACTCTTCGATGCTCTTTGATAACAAGTTCTTCCTTAAACTCTATCGCAAACTCGAGGACGGCGTGAATCCCGATGTCGAAATAAACCGGTTTCTCACTGAGCAGTCCAATTTTGCAAACGTGCCGCCGTTCATCGGCGCAATCGAATATCGCCGGGCGAAAAGCGAACCAACCGTTGTTTGCCTCTTACAAAGTGCTGTCGCAAACGAAGGCGACGGCTGGACGCTTACGCTGGATGCCGTAGGCCGTTATTACGAACGGGTGCTGGGACAAAAAGCCGATCTCCTGAATGAAACCACACCACCCGGTGCACTTCTCGATGAACTGATCGGCGGGGTTTATCCCGACAAGGCAAAGCTGCTCGGGCAACGTACCGGCGAACTGCATCTGGCGCTCGCTTCATGCCCGGATAATCCCGCGTTCCGGCCGGAGCCATTCAATGCCATGGCCCAACGCTCCGTTTACCAAACCATGCGCGCATCATTGCGGCGCGCATTTACGCTTCTGGAAAAGAAAATCACTGACTTGCCTGCGGCATTCCGCGATGAAGCCAGGGAAGTGCTCGCTGCGGAAGAAGAGATACTTGCGCGCGAAAAACGGCTTCTCGACCGTCGCACCAATGCCGCGAAAATCCGGATTCACGGCGACTATCATCTCGGTCAACTGCTTTACACCGGAAAAGATTTTGTCATTCTGGATTTTGAAGGCGAACCGGCCCGTGCGCTTGGCGAGCGCAAACTAAAACGCTCGGCCCTGCGCGACGTCGCCGGCATGATGCGTTCGTTTCAATACGCCGCCTACAGCGCCCTTTGGCAGCCGGCCATGCGCAGCGAAGATGTGCCGTTCCTGGAGCAGTGGGCCGATCTTTGGTATCGCCAGATGGGCAGCGTCTTTCTGCAAAGTTATTTAAGCACAGCCACCAGCGCCATCTTCGTCCCGCAAAACAGCGAAGACTTCCAAATCATACTCGAAGCCTACTTGCTCGACAAAGCCGTTTACGAAATCGGTTATGAACTGAACCATCGCCCCGACTGGGTCGTCATCCCTATCCGCGGCATCAAACATATTTTGAAATCGGCGTGAGATTTAGCCACAGATACTAAAGAGATGAAGAATTCTGTTTCCACATCTGTGAAAATCTGTGGCAATCTATGGCTGATAAAAACACCGGAGAAACATCATGAACAAATACATCGAAAAGATCGACAATGACATCGCGGAGAAGCATCTCTTGAAACATCCTTTTTATCTCGCGTGGACGCGCGGGGAACTGAGCAGGGAGGCTCTGACCGATTACGCGCGACAATACTATCACCATGTCGCGGCATTTCCGACGTATCTCTCCGCGGTGCACGCGAAATGCGAAGACCAAACAACGCGGAAACAAATTCTATCCAATCTGATCGATGAGGAAGCCGGATCGCCGAATCATCCCGAACTTTGGAAGAAATTTGCCGAAGGGCTCGGCGTGGAAGAGGCCGATCTTGTAAAGACTGCGAAACAGCCGGAGACCGAAAACTTAATCGACACATTCCGATCAGCTTGTGGCGACGGATCGACGGCGGAAGGCCTCGCAACGCTGTACGCCTACGAGAGTCAAATTCCGGCGATCTGTGAATCGAAGATCGACGGATTAAAAAGACATTACGGTTTCAGCAGCGCCGAGCACTACGGCTATTTCAGCGTCCACCTCCAGGCCGATCGCGAACATTCCGCCGCCGAGCGAAAAATGCTCAACACTTACGTCAACAACTGCAATTTCGATTCTGTGAGAGCCTCAGTGGATCGCGTTCTGGACGCGCTCTGGGAAATGCTCTCTGGCGTCTGCCGACGTCACGCGATCGCGTG
>QHOD01000120.1 GCA_003218615.1 Verrucomicrobiota bacterium | reverse complement strand
GCCGATTACGTTTATGCAGGCGTCGAAGACGCAGCGCTGTTTGAATCGAAGGACGGCGGCAAGTCGTGGCACGAGTTGGCCGGATTGCGTGGGAGCGACACGGGTCCAAAATGGCAGCCGGGCGCAGGCGGGATGTGTCTGCACACAATCCTTCTCGATCCGAAAGATCGACAACGAATGTTCATCGCCATTTCCGCTGCGGGCGCGTTTCGCACCGATGATGGGGGCACGACGTGGAAACCGATCAATCACGGGCTGCATTCACAGTACATTCCAGATCCGGCGGCGGAAGTTGGTCATTGCGTCCATCGCATCGCGATGCATCCGTCGCGCCCGAACGTGCTGTTCATGCAAAAGCACTGGGATGTGATGCGCAGCGATGATGCCGGCGATTCCTGGCAGGAAGTCAGCGATAACTTGCCGAGTGATTTCGGATTCCCGATCGACGTTCATGCGCATGAACCGAAGACGATTTATGTCGTGCCGATCAAAAGCGACTCCGAACATTATCCGCCCAAGGGCAGATTGCGAGTGTACCGGAGCCGGACAGGGGGAAACGAATGGGAAGCGCTGACGAAAGGTCTGCCGCAGCGCAATTGCTACGTGAACGTGCTGCGCGACGCGATGTCGGTCGATTCGCTTGATCCGTGCGGCGTTTACTTCGGAACAACCGGCGGACAGGTTTACGCATCGGCCGACGCGGGCGATAGCTGGACGCCAATCGTGCGCGATCTCCCGGCTGTTCTATCCGTCGAAGTCCAAACGCTGTGATGAACAAGTTCCAAGTCCCAACCACCAAATCCCAAGTTCGTAAAATTTCCCATTGTGAGATTTTTCCATTGGGATTTGGAATCTGTCTGGAGCTTGGGTTTTGGTTACTGGGATTTTTTGATTCACCATGATCCGCGTTGTACTCCCACATCATCTACGCACACTCGCCCACGTTGACGGCGAAGTGGAACTCGAAGTCGAGGCTCCCGTCACGCAGCGCTCGATTCTCGACGCGATCGAGGCGCGATATCCGATGCTGCGCGGAACAATACGCGATCACGTCACCCAACTCCGGCGGCCAATGGTGCGATTTTTTGCCTGTGGCGAGGATTTGTCTCATGAATCACCGGACACTCCACTGCCGGACGCGATCACCAACGGCTCTGAAGCGTTTGTGATCATCGGAGCCATCGCTGGGGGTTAATCAAGAAACCCTTTAGAAAATATTTGCATCACTATGAACCAAACCTAAAGGAGGAAGAATGAGTACAGAAGAAGTTGCAAAGAAACTGGTGGAGTATTGCCGAAAAGGCGAATGGATGAAGGCAATCGACGATCTCTACGCGAAAGACATTGTAAGTGTGGAAGCCCAAGCGATGGAAAACATGCCGGCGGAAATGCGCGGCATCGACCAGGTGCGCGGTAAGACCGAGTGGTGGGAGAAACAAATGGAGGTGCACAGCGCGAAAGTGACGGGACCATTTGTGGCTCGCGATACCTTCGTCGTGCAGTTCGATGTCGATGTAACCGAGAAAGCCTCCAAGAAGCGAATGCAAATGTCGGAGGTAGGAATTTACACCGTCAAGGACGGCAAGGTTGCGCGCGAAGAATTTTTACCGCTCGCTCAAAAGAAAGAGTAGGGCGAGCCTCTGGCTTGCCAGGTAACTCAGGCATCCCTGCCTGATAAGTCGTGCGGGCTTCCAGCCTGCAAGCTTGCGGACAAGTGTCCGCTCGACGCATCAGGCAAGATGCCTGAGTTACGCCGATTGCATGACGAGGGCGGAGTCGATATGCTCGCGCCCATGTCTGAAAAGGTGGAATCGCCTTCCGAGTCCGGGAAAGCCGGCGGCGTTGGACATGCCGTTCGCTCCGAAATGGCGCTTATCATGGGTATCGTCACGCTAACGGTTTTCTTCGGAGCCGGAAACCGGCTCGTGGAAAACACCACGCATCCGCTTTTGCTGGTGGGCGTTTTCCTGTGGCTTTTCATCGTTATTCTTTGGTCTGCGATTTGTGTCGTCCGGCACGCCGACTGCCTCGCCATTAAATTTGGCGAGCCGTACGGGACCCTGATCCTTACTCTTTCGGCAATTGCCATCGAAGTGGCGATGATTTCCACGACGATGCTGCATGGTAAGAATAATCCGACGCTCGGGCGCGACGCGATCTTTGCCGTTGTCATGATTGCTCTCAACGGCCTCGTCGGGCTCTGTCTGCTGATGGGCGGGCTCCGCCATCGCGAGCAACATTACAATCTGCAAGGCGTCAATTCGTATCTGAACATTATCATGACGCTGGCAGTGCTCGGTTTGGTGCTTCCGAGCTTCACCACTTCTACCAGTGGACCGACGCATTCTGTTTCGCAGGGAATCTTTGTGGCGCTGACGTCGCTGGTCCTCTATGCGATCTTTTTGCTCATCCAGACGATGCGACACAGCCAGTATTTCATGGAATCTACGGATGTCGTAGTCGCGTTAACGAAATCAACTCATCATCATCAACTTCAAGTTCGCTCTACCGGTTTTCACGCGGTGATCTTGCTTGTTTATTTGTGCGTGGTCGTTTTGCTCTCGGAAAAATTCGCCATTCCATTGGATAATAGCATTGAGCGCTTTGGCATGCCGCAGGCGTTTGGGGGGGCAATTGTTGCCTGCCTTGTGCTTGCTCCGGAGGGAATCGGTGCTATCGAGGCAACGCTGCGGAATCAACTCCAGCGTTCCGTAAACATTCTGCTCGGCTCAGTCCTGGCAACCATCGGACTAACGATTCCAGCTGTGTTGACCATCGGATTGATCACGCACCGGTCGATCGTGCTCGGTGTGCAAGGCGGCAATCTTCCGCTGCTGCTATTAACGCTGGCCGTGAGCGTGGTCACATTTACCAGTGGTAAAACAAATGTCTTGCAAGGCTGCATTCACTTGCTGCTGTTCGGCGTATTTGTGCTCCTGATATTTGCGCCTTGAGTTTCTCGTTCTATCGCCGCAGATTAATAATCGAGCTTTGGAGTTTTGGCTCGACGGTTTGAATGCCGGCAACACTTCCCTTTCCTATAGCGCTCCCCGGCTGTCGTCGTATCTCGTTATAAGCTCTGGTCGCGCGCCCGAATAGCATCGAGAAATGACGTGACACCGGGGAGGTTTCGTGATTACCTCGAAGTCTTAATCCCTCATTTCTATTGGCGGTCGGCACAAAGATTCTTCACTCCATATGGCTAAGGTCAAAAATCTTAAGAAAAGGATCCGGCGGCTCGAGGCTCGCCTGCAAAAGAGTACGAAAAAGCTCGCCAAGCTGAAGGGGAAACTTGAAGCAGCATCGACCGCTGCCAAGACTAAAGCCAAATCGGCTACGCCTGCTGAAAAGGCTCGCAAGACTTCGAACGCTTCCGCGCCAATCCAAAAGAAGAAACAGCGCTCTGCGTTAAAGGGCGATGTGAAACCGGGGTCTGCCGTCAAAGAATCGCGCGTTGCCAGGAAAAAGAAGAGGAAACTCAACCTCACGCCGGAACGTCGCGCGCAATTGGCCGCAGCGATGAAAGCCAGATGGGCCGCTAAAAGAGCTGCCGCTGCCGCGAATACGCAACACGGTTCTTCCAGCCCGGGTTTTTCGTCAGGAGACGCCTCTGAGCCGCAGTAAAGCGGCCACAGCATCTGCGATGTGGTCGGCATCGGCAATAGCTCAAGAATTTTGTTTCTGAGCTACGCGCCCTTCATCATCGCATTTTCCAAGGCTGACTGCCTGGATGATGGCAAAACGAGCAGGTTAAACGATTAACATTTAACAGTTTTAAGCATCAAATCATGACGACCGAGCGCGATTACGTCCTGGGTACGCACGAGGAGGAATTGGCGAGGCTCGGATTGCAACATCGCGTGTGGCGCTCCGTGGCTTTGGATTGCTGGCAGAAAGCCGGTATTACGGTTGGGAAACGTGTGCTCGATGTCGGGGCAGGCCCCGGCTATGCAGCCGTCGATCTCGCAGAGATTGTTGGGCCGAGGGGAGAAGTGATCGCGCTCGAGCGCTCGAAGAACTTTGTCCGGGCGTTAAAAGAAACGTGCCGCGCCCGCTCGCTCACGAACATCAAGATTCACGAACTGGATTTGATGACTGACGACCTGCCGAAAGGAGATTACGACTTCTCCTGGTGCCGCTGGGTGGTGTCGTTCATCAACGACCCAGCGCTGTTGATGAAGAAACTAGCCCGCGTAATGCGAAAGGGCAGCATCGCGATCTTCCACGAATACGGCCATTATGAAACCTGGCACTTCTTCCCGCGGCTGCCGAATCAGGAGCGCTTCCGGCAACACGTGATCGAAACGTGGCGTGAATCGGGCGGCGAACCCGATGGCGCTGCGGGATTATCGGAGTTGCTTTCAGCGAACGGCTTTGTCATTAGCTCGGCTACGCCGCGCATATTTTGCGTCCGTCCGAATGACTACATGTGGCAATGGCCTGCTACATTCATCGAAATTTATCTTCCCCGTCTGATCGAGATGGGACGGATCGATCAAGAATTCGCTGACAAAGTGCGCGCCGATCTCGCCGGCGCGGAAAAGAATCCAAATTCATTAATGATCACCCCGCTCGTTCTGGAAATCATTGCTGAAAAGCGGAGCGAGTGATTCAGTGCGCTGGTGGGCACAAGTACAAGGTGCCGCTGACGAAATCGAAGATGGCGCGATTAATCGCTAAGTATTCGGCTCCGATGCAGCCGGCAATTCCAGAATTCGCTCCGAATACTTGCGGATTAAGGTATTCGACCGAAGCGCTTCCATTCCTGATTTCATAATTGCCAATCCGGAGGAAAGGAAAAGTCGTTATTCCTACTGGACTTGAACCGCCGAAACCTACGTCAACAAGTGGAGTTGCTGCGACTTTGAGCTTGGCGCGTGCGGCGAAATTGGTGTGTACCGAAGTGACGTCACTGCCGGTATCAACCATGAAATGACACGGAACGCCGTTTAGGCCGCCCGCAACGTACACGTGATTATCTTTAAGCAAAAGTGGCACTGCGATGTAGCCTTGCCGCAAGAGAATCGATTTGATTTCGGAGGCGACGCTGTTGCCTGGCCGCGACGGCCGCAGATAAACCAGATGATTCCGCAAATCGAGAACAGCGCCAAATTCGATCAACTCGCGCAGGCCGAGCAGGCCGTTTGAATGCGTACGTTTTAAATGAGTGCTGCTGATCTCGGACGCGACCGACACGGGAACGTTGGTCAATGTACAATTTCCGGCTGTCAGGGCTTTGATTGTCGTCAGGCCGTAAACATCGCGACCGCGTCCATATGCTCCGCTCACATGGTCGGTCGTTTTTGACTCAATTAGATTCAGCCGCTTGAGACTCGATCGGAATATCAACGTCGTTGGCGAGCCAGTATCGACAATAAGATTGCCGGGCTTACCGTTTGACTGGATGGGAAGATGATAAAAATTTCCAAGATGAACAAGTTGTGCTCCGCCGTATCCATTTTTCGTTAGGTAGAGGCCAAGCGCATCGAGCGTGACCGCGCCGCGGCCGACGCGGGCCGTTAACAGCAAAATAATTGGTACGAAAACAGTGGCCGTCCCTCGGGTCAGGCGCATAACGGCCTTTACTAGCACGCGGAACCTATGAGGCCAAGCTGTTCAGCGTCTGCCTTGAGCGCGGCGATGACTTCGGCAATGACAGTATCAAGCGGCATGCCGAGCTGTTCAGCGCCGCCCACGATGTCGCCGCGATTCACGGCCCGGGCGAATGCCTTGTCTTTCATCTTCTTTTTTACCGCTGCAAGATCGACAGCGTGGATGCTTTTCGTCGGACGAACGAGCGCGACGGCGATGACGAAGCCGCTTAGTTCATCGACCGCATACAATGTTTTTTCCAGCGGCGTCTCGCGCGTCACGTTGGTGTAGTCCGCATGCGAAAGAATCGCGCGGCATATCTCTTCGCTCCAGCCATGCTCACGGAG
>QHOD01000119.1 GCA_003218615.1 Verrucomicrobiota bacterium | reverse complement strand
CCATCGGACAAACTCCACTATTGAAGCGTCGCGCCACCTCGCTGAAGGTGTCAATCCACAAATGGCAGACTCCGATTCATCCGGGCAATCGCCCTGGCAACGCAACCCGATCTTCGAATTTTTTGCGTCGCTTAAACTGGCGGTCGTTTTGCTCGCGGTGCTCATTATCGCCGCGATCGCTGGCACGATCTATGAATCGAGCTTCGATGCGAAGGTCGCGCGCGCCTACGTTTACGGGGCGCCGTGGTTCAATCTTTGGCTCGTCTTGCTCGGCGCGAACCTTACCGTCTCTGCTCTCTCGCGTTGGCCCTGGCGCAAACATCATCTTGCCTTTCTCATCACGCATCTCGGCATCATCACACTGCTGATCGGCTCGCTCATCGGCAGAATTTGGGGAACCGAAGGAACCATGACGCTCTTCAAAGGTGAGGGACCAACAAATCGTCTCCTGGTCGATCAACGTCAGCTGCGAGTCCACGATGTCGATGGAATCGTGAAAGGGTTTCCCGCGGAATTTTTGCATCATCCGCCGAACCAACAGCATCCGCGCGATCTTGGCTTGCTCGCCAGCGGCGCGCGTCTGCAGATCATCGATTACGCGCCGGCGATTGAAGGAAAACTAAATCCGAAACCGCTGAATGATGGCGGCTCACCCGGTCTCCATTTTACGATTTCGACAGCAATGATGAACCAGCACCTCGATAGCTGGCTCCTCGCCGACGATCCGCAGCACGGAAATTTCTCGATGGGCTTGGCCAATATCGAGCTCAAGCGCGGCACCGCGCCCGCATCGGCATCGAGCACTCATCAAAGTGGGAGCGGCCTAAGCGCGGCGACTACCAGTGAGGTCGAGCTTGAGGAATCAATCTTTGCTTTCAGCAAAGCGCCCGACGAACAGATCGGGCGCGCGACCAAAGGCGGTAGCACCGGCGCGAAAGTACGGCTCGAAGCGCCGTCCCGCAGTGGCGGGAGAGACAAAGGTCGCGTTTCGATTTCGTTGGGCGGAAAAGAAGCGAGTTTTGATGTCGCGGAAAATCTTGGACGCGACGTCCCAATCAACGGCAGTCCGTTCACTCTCAAGATCGACAATTACTGGCCCGATTTCCGGATTCAGGATGGCAAACCAGATTCGGTGACGGATCAGCCGAATAATCCTGCGGTGTTGGTCACGATCCGCGGCAAAGGTGTTCCTGCCACAGAGACAGCACCAAATCCACATGGCGCTGGCACGGACTTGACTGCGACCGGAGGCCCGCCGGCAATGCCGCCGTCTGGCGCAGAGGCACCAAATCATCTCGCGCTCTTCATCGCGGATGATGGCGGGATCACTTACGAGCTTGTTTCGCGAAAGAATGGCAAATCGTCGGGCAAGACCGACATCAATAAACCACTCGCGACTGGTTGGGCCGACTGGCAATTGACAGTCGATAAGACGATGCCCCACGCCGAACAATCCATGGATTTCACGCCGGTCAAATCCGAGCAAACATCAAAATCTTCCGCGGATTTGCCCGATGGCGTGCGCGTGCGCATTCAACAAAATGGCGAAACGTTTGAGCAATGGGTTCCAGCTGGCTGGCAGATCACCGTGCCCATCCGCCAGGGGACGGATTCGCCGGGGCGAACTTCGCCTGAGCAAACGATGATTGCCTACGGCTGGAAAATTGTTTCGCTGCCCATCGGCCTTGAGCTGCTCGATTTTGAAGTAAAACGCAACGAAGGAAGCGACAGCCCGGCCGGATTCAAAAGTACGCTGCGCGTCCTCACCGCCGACGGCGAAATTGCCACCGGCTCGTGCTGGATGAATAATCCGGTCAGTTATCCCGGCGCATGGTGGCGCACCTGGACAGGACTCACTTACAAAATCTCGCAGGCATCATGGAATCCGGAAAATCTTGCACAAAGCACCGTCCAGATTTTGCGCGACCCCGGCTGGCCTTTAAAATGGATCGGATCGCTCCTCGTCGTGATCGGCGTGTTCATGATGTTTTATCTCCAGCCCTACCGGAAACAAACCGAGGGCGAACCGATCCTGCCTTCGGCTCCAGAACCGCAAAACCGCCAGCCGGAACCGATTGGCGCTCCAGCAGTAATTGGACGTTGAAGTGCAGCGCCGGGTTCCGAGGGATCGATAATGAAAGTAAAATTCAGGAGTTTCGTTCTGTTAAGCGCGGTCCTCTTGACGGCATGTGGTTCGGGAAAAAGTCCCGGCTCGATTGCTCGCACGGCGCAATCGAATCCGTGGGGTTATTACACGGGCGAGCCGGAGACGCGTTGGAACTCCGATGGTCGCACGATGACTTTGCTGAGCGAGTTGCGCTACACCGATCCGCACGGACTCGTCTGGGTCGCGCCTGCTGGGGCGACCGTAGACGGCGCGTCAATCCCGCGCTCGCTCTGGTCGGTAATGGGCGGGCCGTTTGAAGGAAAATATCGGAACGCTTCGGTGTTGCACGATGCTGCTTATGACCAACACAATCGCCCATGGCAGGATTGCGACCGGATGTTTTACAACGCGATGCGCTGCAGTGGCGTAAGTGCGGTGGAAGCGAAGACGATGTTTTATGCGCTCTACCGTTTCGGGCATCATTGGAAATTCCCGATCAAACGCGCGAAACCAGTGAAGTTCGAGGGGACGTTGGTGGCAAGAGGGGAAGAAATTCCGCGGGCGATCCCGGTAAATGAGAACGAGCTCAATGATACGCGCGATTGGATTCGCCGGGCCGAGCCAAGCTTGGAGGAGATCGAGCAGCGTGCCGACGCCGAAGGTCGCTGAGTCTGGGTTTCATAGACGGTCGAACTTTTTTCGCTACAGTTTTGAAGCCGAATCCAACGGGTTCGAGAAAAGAAACTTCAACCGGAGGACATTTATGCTAGGCGAAAAGATTGGTGAGATATCAGGCAAGGTTACCATGCAGCGCGTATTGCCGAACCTGGGCGGAGCTCCCAAAATGGAAACGTCGTTTCAGGCAACCGGCTCGTTGCTGGGCGCTGACGTAAAGGACACCGGCACTTATTGGACCGTTGTCCGTCCGGACGGGACACACTATGGCGAAGGTCAAGGAGTAATGATTACCAAGGACGGGAAAATGGCCACCTGGACAGGTCATGGTGTCGGCACGATGAAAAAAGATGGGAGCGCGACTTATCGCGGTGCTCTCTATTTGCAAACCATGCCGCCAAAATGGTCCCGGCTGAACAAGGTCGCGATACTATTCGAATACGCGGTGAACGCAGAGGGCAATACGCACTCCGAATACTGGGAATGGAAGTAAGGCTGAAGGGCGATAGTTGTAGGGCGTCTGTGTCAGACGCCACCCGCCTTGCGTTCGGCCACGCAGGAGTTCACGCTTTGGGCGTCATGAAAGCTCGGTTGCTGATGATCGCGGCCCTCGGCCTGTTGCTGGCGGCATGCAACCGTCAGGCGCCCACGCCGGCGACGCCGAAGACGGACTTGGACAGGCTGCAGGGCACTTGGTACCTCGATTCGGCGATGCAAGATGGGAAGCCCTTGCCCGAGGTCAAGGTGAAGCAAACGACGATCGTCTTTAAGGGTAACACGTTCCGATTCCCGGGCTCGGCGGAGTACGCCACCAGCAAGGCGGGGACGATCAAGCTCGACGAAACGAAAACACCAAAGCAGATGGACGCCATCTCGACCGACAAAGAAGTCATGCTCGGCATCTACGCGCTGGAAGGGGACAGCTACAAGGTCTGCTTCGCCCCGGCCGGCAAGCCACGTCCCACCGAATTCACTTCCACCCCCGGGAATGGCCAGATCTTCCAGGTCTGGGAACGGCAGAAAAAGCAATAACGGCCGGGAGCGCGACTTATCGCGGTGCCATGTATTTTCAAACCATACCACCAAAATGGTCTCGGCTGAACAAGGTCGCGGTGGTATTCGAGTACGAGGTAGACACAGAGGGCAACACACGCTCCGAATTCTGGGAATGGAAATAGAGAGGTCTCTGCGAGTCCCAATTGGCTACGCCCGGGCTCGGCGGATATCGCGAGCCGTTCCGTTAGACGACAAAATGTTCTCCTTTTTTTACGAATATTCGTCTAATTCTCGTTAGGCCCTAGAGTGCAGTGAAGCAATCAGCGGCCACGCGGCTGTCATTCAGAGCTTCAGAGGTGGTGTTATCATACTCGGCGATGTCCGATTCCTGGCATTCGCCGTCGACGCCGTGTTTGAGCTTGCACCGGGTCGCTCAGATTCGATGGCAGCACCGCAACTCGGGCCGCACAGGAGGACATGCTCGCCATCATCCGTACGCTGGAGTTTACGCGATGATACATTTTTTCAACACACTGCGGCCTAACCAATCGATGAAGCCAACGGCCCCATTTCGAAATAAGTTCAGTGTGTTTGCCACGACACCCTCGACTTCGTCTCGATTCCCGGCTTCCCTAGTGCGGTTCGCGTCTTCGCGCTCACGCACTCCCGCCGTATTGTTTTTCAACGATAGCCGTGGCTTATCTCCGTCTCGTTAGATGTAATGCGTGCGCGTTAGCTCAACAGCATGATTGCGCCACAGCGCTGCAACATCTTTCGCGTTCCGCTCCGGAGCGCGTTGATTTATAGCAACGATCGCGCGCTTTACACGTGGTTTCGCGCGCCTGCAACAGCACACGTGTGACATCTTCAGCGTGCGTAATTGAGCGCACATCATATGTCGATGGAAAGAAATTTTCGTCGCCGTACTCGACGCGAATCGCCGCATCGAAGTTTAGCGGAATCATCCCGCCCACTTTGTCGAAGATTTTCAAAAACTTGCCCGCGCTCATGTAAGCATTGTCCGGATTGGCCGGCACCCAAAGTTGGACGATCGTCTCCTGCCATTGGTTCGCCTGCCCGCCGCAATCGACCGTATCGAGCGACGCTGCTTTCAATTCCGTGAGATGGTAGCCGGCATGGACGGTGTGACCATTTCCATCGACAAAAACTAATTGGTTCTCAGGCGCGCGTCGCAATTCGGCGATGAATTCATTTGTTTTCATAATTCGGTTTTCTTCGGCTGATTCTGCAACAGACCTTTTTGCGCCGGCGGCGTTCTCCGTTCATGGCATCGTTGCTTTTCATCCACTCCCGTAACCCGGCCAGGACATGTCGGACCAGCGGATCGCCATGCTGCGCCCAGCGATAATGGATCCATTTCCCGTTTCGTCGCGCATCGACTAGACCGGCGCGCTTCAGCCGGGCAAGATGTCGCGATACTTTTGGCTGAACCACACCAAGCGTATCGGTCAACTCGCAAACACAGGTCTCTCCACAAGCGAGCAGATTGAGCAAGCGCAGCCGGGTCGGATCAGACAATGTTTTGAAAAGCATCGCCGGCTCGCCTTTTCGGTATTCTTTCATCTCATATACATATATGGATAAACGTATATGCGTCAAGATCGACACGGATCACTGGTTCCCGGTCCGGATTGAGTCGAGCAGTTTCGGTTTGCCGCGCTGGCCAGCGTCCGATCAAAGCCGAAAATAGACAAAACGAAACTTTGTCGAATTGTAGTCCAGCATATGTCGCCTTCCGATCAAAGGAACCCACTCATGAAACCTGCGATTTCGCTGACCCGAAGAAACTTTCTGAGCCGCGCAACGTCAAAAAGCAAATTCCTATCAGTATCAGTTGTAGCATTCGGCCTGACTATACTGGGAGCAAGCTGGGCGAGTTCGGCGAGCAACTGCGATGGGACGCCGACCTACCAGATCCTGCGCGAAGACGTCATCATCAATGCCGACATCTGGGACTGATGTGCCAGACCGGTGTGATTCCCACTCTGAACGCGTATACCTCGGCGCAAACGCCCTTCGCCGTGGCTGTCGCTTACGGCTGCCCGGTCGTCTTCGCTGACGGGCTGCCGGTCGAGTTCAGCTGGCCGATCCGGCCGAGCACCTTGGACGCCACCGATTTCCTGGTTACGCTCAACACGGGCGAAAAGGTGGTTCCGGAAGTCGCATCGATCGCTCCAAATTTCGAATTCAACGAACGGTCCGTAGCTGTCCTCTTTGGCCATTTCGGCAATCGGTTTTCGCCGACTGACCAGCGCGCCGTGTATCCGGTTGAGGTAGAAGTTGTCAGGGATGAAACACCGCTCCAGCTCGTGGGTCTGCACGGTCGCATCGTCGAGGCAATTGGCTTCAAGGTTCGAACTAGCGGAACTCCTTATACGGATCCTGACGTACCTCGGAGCAGCGAGGTGGTCCGCGACTTATTGGGGCGAAGCTAAGCCGCATGTCCACACTTGGGGAAGGTGCGCCATTCCCCTTCAACGGCACGGAGCCAAACGACGGAGTGGCTCTCTACGGTCAAGACGCACAATATCGACTTCGTCTCTACACCTCCGGCGGATTTTCACCGGATGGTGTGCGTGGCGTTTTTCCGACGGAGTTCTCTCGTTACTTCAGGCTCCACGCAAAGAGCAAGGGAAAGAAAGTGTTGCTGACTGAAACGGGCGTTGATTACACGATTCAGGGCGGCAAAGTCCGGATAGTGGGGCTGGCTGATCTCGGCAGGCCCGCTTCCGTCTACGATGACTGCTACACCGAAGACCAGGACAACTACATCGACATCATCCTCGCTGGAGACGAGGCGGCGGTTCGGCATATCACCCACAACTCCAAAAGGTCATGAACGCGCTCGACGACCCGATGACCGTAACATTCATCCATACAAACCCGTAGCGCCCTGAGAACCTCACGGACCGCAACGGACCGATTACCGGCCAACATAACACGCTCGGCGATTTGCGGCGGGATGTCGCGAACAGCGGGCAACGTGCCCGCGTTCCCCACTCGAACCGTATCACGCCGCTTTGGATTCTGACGGAGGCGGGCTGCCATCCTTCTCGAGTGCGACGCTCAGAACTTCATCGACGTTTTCGACCGGGATGAATTTGAGTTTCTGTTTCGCTTCCTCCGGCACATCGACAAGATCTTTTTCGTTCAGCTTGGGAATGATGACGGTGGAAATGCCGGCCCGCATTGCGGCGAGGCTTTTTTCTTTTAGTCCGCCGATTGGCAGAACGAGTCCGCGTAACGTGATTTCACCGGTCATGGCAATGTCAGAACGCACGGGCGTATTGCTAAAGAGCGAGGCGAGCGCGGTGAACATGGCGATACCGGCGGACGGTCCGTCTTTCGGGACCGCGCCGGCAGGCACATGCACGTGAATGTCGATCTTGCGAAAATCTTCCGGATTCGCGCCGAGTTGGCCGTCGCGGCTACGGACGAGGCTGAGCGCCGCCTGGACCGATTCCTTCATCACTTCGCCGATGTGACCTGTAAGCGTGATGTTGCCTTTCCCGGGGTATCGCATCGCTTCAATGTGGAGCACTTCGCCGCCGGCAGGCGTGTAAGCGAGTCCTGTAACAACACCCGGTTGACTCGTTTTGAGTTTTGTCTCGCGCACGTATTTGGCCGGTCCCAACAAGTCCGCGACTTTTTCCGGCGTAACGGTGACGCGTTCAGCTTTTCCGCGCGCGACCTGTGCTGCCACGGCACGACAGACCGCGCCGATCTGACGTTCTAATTCGCGAACGCCTGCTTCGTGCGTGTAATCGTTGATGATCCGGCGAAAAGCTTCGTCCTGCCACTCGCATTGTTCCGGTTTGAGACCATTTTCCTCGAGCTGGCGTCGAACCAAATATCGTTTCGCGATCTCGAGTTTTTCCCGCTCGGTGTAACCGGGGAGCGAAATCACTTCCATCCGGTCGCGCAACGGTTCCGGCACAGCATCCATGTAATTCGCCGTCGCGATGAAGAGCACTTGCGACAGATCGAACGGCACGTCGAGATAGCGGTCGGAAAACGTATTGTTCTGGCGCGGATCGAGCACCTCGAGCAGCGCGCTCGCAGGATCGCCGCGGAAATCGGCGCCGATCTTGTCGATCTCATCAAGCATCATCACCGGATTGCGCGTCCCGGCGCGGCGCAACTCCTGAATGATGCGGCCCGGCATCGAAGCGATGTATGTGCGGCGATGTCCGCGGATCTCCGCTTCGTCCCGGATGCCGCCCAAACTCATCCGCACAAATTTTCGACCGAGCGCATCGGCAATCGATTGGCCGAGACTGGTCTTCCCCACGCCGGGTGGTCCGACAAAGCAAAGAATCGGCCCGTGTCCCTGCGGGTTCAATTTGCGGACGGCGAGATATTCGATCAGCCGCCGTTTTACTTTTTCTAGATCGTAATGATCTCGATCCAGGACTTGCTGCGCCTGATCAAGATCAAGATTGTCCTCGCTCAGTTTCGACCACGGCAACTCGGCGATCGTTTCGACGTAGCTGACGATCACCGAATACTCCGGACTGGCCGGCGGGATAACGTCGAGGCGCCGCAGTTCCCGGTCTGCTTGCTTGAGTACTTCATCGGGCGGTTTTGCCTCCTCAAGTCGCTTCCGCAATCGCTCGATTTGATCGGTCGCGCCGGTTTCTTCCCCGAGCTCGCGCTGGATGGCTTTCATCTGTTCGCGCAGATAAGCGCGTCGTTGTGCCTCGGAAAATTGCGACTGCACGTCCTGTTGCAGTTTTTGCTGAATCTGCGCGATCTCCAGTTGCGCCGAAATGGCGGTCTGTACGGTGGCCAATCGCTTTGCGACGTCCAGTTCCTCGAGAATGGCCTGCTTTTGAGCGGTTTCGACGTTCAAATTCGGCGCCAGAAAATCGGCCAATTGTTCTGGATCTTCGATACTCAGCACGGCGGCGCGCGCTTGTTCCGGCACATCAGGTGTCAGCTCGAGGAGTTTCGCGGCGGAATCACGCAAATTCCGGAAGGTCGCTTCCCACTCCTTCGTGTGTGGCGGCAGTTTGGAATTGAGCAGCTCGACTTCGGCCCGTAGATAGGGATCGGTGGCGACAATTTTCCGGAGCCCAAACCGGCGCAGACCTTGCACCACGATCACGACGTGATTGTCGGACTGGCGTAAAAGCTTTAACACGATCGCCGCGGTGCCGACTGGATAGAGATCTTGTGGCTGCGGGTCTTCCTTGGTTTCGTCGCGCTGCGTGAGTAAGCCGATGATTTTTGTCTGAGGCAGCGTTTCGTCGAGCAGCTTGATCGAGGCGGCGCGGCCAACCGTCAACGGAAGGATGGTTCCAGGGAAAACAACAAAGCTGCGCAACGGCAATATGGAAAGCACGTCGGGAACTTGAGGCGCCGATGTCTCGGCGATGTTTCCCATTCCAGTCAAATTTGCTGGAGCCGATTTCGCATCGGAGCCGGGTTGCAAAGCGCTGACTGGTTCGTCGTTCATCATTTCAACGGCAGCGAAATCCAGAGGAGACCGTTGCGCTGCTCGGCGTGGACATTGTCAATATCCACCAATGCCGGTAAAAGCACTTCGCGCTCAAACGGCCCGTAATCAATCTCCATGGCGAGCAACTGGACGGCGCGACCCTCTGCATGGGTGGGCTCGGGAACGTCGCGCACGCCGCGAACGATGAGGCGTTCCGGCTCGACCGTGAGGTCGATGCGCGACCGTTCGACCCCGGCAAGATCGACACAGACGCGGATACATTTGTCGCAGCGGTAAGCATTAATCGCCGGTTCCCATGTATGCGAGCCAAACCGTGAGAAGTGCAAACGCGCCAGGTCGGAACCCACATCGTGGAGCGTGCCGTGTAGCCAGCGCAATTTGATGCTGCGGGTTGGATCCATGACAAAATAAACCTCGGCCCGTCGCGCTCGGTTTTCAACCGGGCAGAAACTACAGAGTGTTGCGCGGCCTCTTTTAGCGGACCTTACCCGGACCCCACAACGCGCGGCCCGGCTTGGCGCCGGTGTGCTCGCCGTCTTTAATGACTTGCACGCCATTCACGAACACATGTTTCACGCCAACGGCGTATTGATGCGGTTTCTCGAATGTAGCGCGATCCGAAATCGTCGCGGGATCGAAGACAACGATGTCGGCGAACATGCCTTCTTTAATGAAACCGCGATGATCGAGACCGAGATTGGTGGCCGGCAATGCACTCAGTCGTCGCACCGCTTCAGCCAACGGGATCACCTTTTCGTCCCGAACATATTTGCCGAGCACGCGTGCAAAATTTCCGTATGCGCGCGGATGCGGATTCGATTTCAGGAACACGCCTTCGGGCGCTTGCGAAGCTTCGTCGGAGCCGAACGAAATCCACGGTTTCGCGAGTTCTTTCTTAATGTTGTCTTCGGAGATGAAAAAATAAATCGTGCCGATGCGCGATTCGTCTTCGGCAATCAAATCCATCGCCGTATCAATCGGATCCTTTCCCCGCATCTTCGCGACCTCGGCGAGCGTCTTTCCCGTGAGCGGTTTTAATTTTTCCGATTTGAAGGCGGCGAGGAGAATATGCTCCGGCCCTCCGGTGGCAAGATACATATTTTCCCATTCGTCACTGGGCGTTTGGACCTGCCCTTTGATTTTCTCACGCGTCGCCGGATCACGCAGCCGCTTGAACAGCGCCGGATAACCGCCGTCTTCCGTCCATGGCGGCAAACAGGCGTCAAGTCCGGTCCCGCCAGCGGTGTAAGTGTACATGTCGGCGGTAATTTTCAGTCCTTCCTTTTGCGCGGCTTCAATTCGCGAAAGGAGATTGTCGATCTTGCCCCAGTTCGGCTGGCCAGCGGCTTTAATGTGATAAACCTCCGCCGGAATTCCCGCTTCGCGTGAGATGCGAATCAATTCATCCAGCGCTTCGAGCAAACGATTTCCCTCACTCCGCATGTGCGAGATGTATTTGCCCTGATATTTCGCGGCCACTTTGCAGAGCTCGATCAACTCCTCCGTCTTGGCGTAAAACGCCGGCGGGTAAATCAGCGACGTGCCGATCCCGAGCGCGCCTGCTTCCATCTCTTTGCGCACGAGTTCGCGCATTTGGTCGAGCTCTTGCGCGGTCGGCGCCCGATCGTCGAAGCCGATAACGTTCTCGCGGATCGTCGTCGCCCCAATAAATGACGCCACGTTGCACGAAACGCCGCGCGTTTCGAGGTAACGCAGATACTCCGCGAGCGTGTTCCACTGGATATCGAATTTGATGTCCGTCTGCTGATGCAGCAGGTGCTCGCGCACGCGGTCGTTCACCGGCCCCATCGATTCGCCTTCGCCCATCACCTCGGTCGTGACGCCCTGCCGAATCTCGCTCTGCGAACGGCCATCCTGAATCAGCGACTCGTTCGACCACGAAAGCATGTTGATGAAGCCGGGTGCGACCGCGAAACCTGTCGCGTCAATCACCGCTTTCGCTTTCGCAGTTTTGAAATCGCCGACACCGGCGATGCGATCACCGCGAATCGCAACATCGACATGCTTCGGTTCGGC
>QHOD01000118.1 GCA_003218615.1 Verrucomicrobiota bacterium | reverse complement strand
CCCGCCTTGATCGCCGGCTTCAGGGCCGAGATCGACAATGCGATCCGCGCACTTGATCACTTCGAGATTGTGCTCGATGACCACGATGGAATGCCCGCGATCGACCAGCCGGTGAAATAATCGCAGCAACATTGCGACGTCGTCGAAATGCAAACCGGTCGTCGGTTCATCGAAAATGAAAAGGTTGCCCAGAGCGTCTCCATTTGTTGGACGTTCGATGTTTTCTGTCTCCGCGAGATGCCGGACGAGTTTCAAGCGCTGCGATTCGCCTCCAGAGAGAGTGTTGAGCGGCTGCCCGAGCCGTAGATAACCGAGACCAACTTCTTCAAGCACTGCGAGAGGCTCCGAAAGATTTCGCCGCTCTTGGATCTGCGCGAAGAACTGAATCGCCTCACTCACGGTCAAGTCGAGCAAACCATGAATCGATTTGCCGTGCAGTTCCACTTTCAACACGTGCGGCTGAAACCGGCGGCCTTCACATTCCGCACAGCGCACAAAAAGATCGCTCAAAAATTGCATCTCGATCTTTTCAAAACCGGTGCCAGAACAGCGCTCGCATCGACCGCTGCCGGAGTTAAACGAAAACGCGCTCGCGGTCAGGCCTTGCGCCATTGCTTCCGGTTGCGCGGCGAACAATTCGCGGACGCGATCAAACAACCCGAGATAAAGAATCGGCGTTGAACGCGGCGTGCGCGCGAGCGGCGCCTGATCGACCATCACTACGTCGTTGATGCGATGCGCGCCGGTGACCGATTTACACGCGCCCGGGTCCTGATCGGAAGACTGGCCTTTGGCACGCAAAAGATTCCGATAGAGTACATCGTGAATCAGAGTGGATTTGCCGGAGCCGGAAACACCGGTCACGCATGCGAAAATGCCCAGCGGAAGATCGACATCGATATTTTTGAGGTTGTGCTGTCGCGCGCCGTTGATCTTGATTGATGATGTTGATCTCCTCCGCGATTTCGGAATAGGAATCGATCTGCGCCCGTTGAGGTAATCACGCGTGAGTGAGTGGGGAGCGCGGGCATGTTGCCCGCTCCTCTCAGCGAGAAATTCACCCAGCGCGCCGCTCCACATCAGTTCGCCGCCGCTTTCGCCGCGGCCGGGCCCGATATCGATCAAATTATCAGCAGCGCGAATGATTTGTTCCTCGTGCTCGACCACGAGCAGCGTATTGCCTTTGTCGCGCAAATTGTGCATCACACGCACCAACTGGCCGACGTCGCGCGGATGCAATCCGATGCTGGGCTCGTCCATGACGAAGAGTGTGTTCACAAGCGATGCGCCAAGACAGGTCGTGAGGTTGACGCGCTGGACTTCTCCGCCGCTCAGCGTCCGGGTTGATCGATCGAGCGTGAGGTAACCGACGCCGACTTTGCAAAGATAATTCAGTCGCGCGCATATTTCGTCGCGCAACATTCGCGCGGTCGAATCGTTCGGCGAGAGGTCGATCTCGCTCAGAAAATCGCGCGCATCGGAAATCGCAAGCGCCTGAAATTCGGGAAGCGACAGCAGGATTGCGGATTGCGGATTGCGGATTGTGGAAATTTTGAAATTGAGCGCTTCAGGCTGAAATCGTCCGCCGTTGCAACTCGGGCAGGTGGTGTAAGCGCGATAGCGGCTGAGCAAAACGCGGACGTGCATCTTGTAAGTTTTGCTCTCCAGCCAGCGAAAAAACCCGCGCACACCGTACCACCGATCGTTGTCGTAATCTTCATCGGTGTATTCGCCCGATCGCTTTTCGCCGTTGATCACGAAATTTTGATCGGCCTTCGGTAGTTCCTCGAATGGAACATGAATATCGATCTCTTCGCGCGCACATGCCCGGAGCAAATCTTTCTGTGATTCGCCAAACTCGACGCCGCGAAAAACGCGCACGACCCCTTGCTTGATGCTCAAACTCCGGTCCGGAATCGCCTTGTTCAGATCGATTGCAATCGTCCGACCGAAACCGCGGCATTCAGGGCACGCGCCCAGCGGATTATTGAAGCTGAAGAGTCCGGGAGTCGGTGGACGTATATCGAGGTCGCAATGCGCGCAGTGCCAGCCGGTGGAGAAGGGGAGCTCTTCAATTGCCAATTGCGGATTGCGGATTGCGGATTGCCGATCGCTTCGACGTTCGATGTTCGACGCTCGATGTTCGGTGTTCTCCGTCGTCGGCACGACATTGACTTTACCTTTGCCGAAGCGCAGCGCGGTTTCGATAGCTTCGACCAGGCGCGCGCGAGTTTCGTCTGAGATGGCGACGCGATCCTGAATGACCTGGACGCGGGCTCCGAGACGTTTGATTTTTGGATCGCTGTCTACGCGCGCGATTTTGTTGTCGATCCAAATGCGCAGATAGCCCTGCTGCTGGAGAAAATCAAAAAAAACGCGCGGCTCCGTCTTGGCGGGGACGGAAATCCAGAAGGTGATGAGCACGGTTTTTTTTCTGGCGTTGGATTCGACCCTCACCTGGCGCTTCGCGTCCTCCTCTCCCTCTCGAGGGAGAGGATTGAGGTGAGGGTGATCGGCAAATAAACGAAAGACTTGGTCGGCAATCGACTGCGCGTTCTCCGGCCGAATTTCGCGGCCGCAATTGGGACAGAAGGCACGAGCGACCCGAGGCCAGAACAATTTCAAATAATCGTTGATCTCCGTCATCGTGCCGACAGTTGAGCGCGATGACTTGACTGGGTTCGATTGCTCGATGGCAATCGCAGGCGGGATACCGCGGATGTCGTCCACGCGCGGCTTGTCCATGCGGTCAAGGAATTGCCGCATGTAAGGACTGAACGTCTCGACGTAGCGGCGCTGCCCTTCGGCGTAAATTGTTTCAAAGGCCAGACTCGATTTGCCGCTGCCGCTCGGCCCCGTAACGACCGTCAATTTTCCCAGCGGAAGATCGACATCGATCCCTTTGAGATTGTTCTGACGCGCCCCGCGAATTTCGACGCAGTCCGTCGCGGCGGACGTGACGACGCGTTCTTTTTTTGCAGCCTTCGAACCCACTGGAGACAATTCCCGAACGTGAAGCGATTCGCAAATGTAACACAGGCATCCTGCCTGTCGGTCAGGCGGGTATCTTGCCCGCTGGGTAGACGCAGCCTGGAAGGCTGCTCGCCGAACAGGCTGGAAGCCTGTGTTACGAACGGAACCGCGCGGCGAGTTGTTCGCGTTGTTTCTGCAACTCCTCGGGAACCACGCCGCCGAGCGACTCGAAAAATTTCTCGTGCGCAGCGATCTCTTTTTGCCATTCCTCGTGGTCGATTCCCAGAATCTCGACGATGCATTTGTGCTCCACGTCTAATTCATCAAGATCGAGATCGTGCGGACTGGGCAACCAGCCGATGGGCGATTTAACCGCGCCGCCGGTTCCTTCGCAGCGATCGATGATCCATTTGAGCACCCGCATGTTTTCGCCGAAACCCGGCCAAAGAAATTGTCCGTTCACGCCTTTGCGAAACCAGTTCACGTTGAATATGAGCGGCGGATTGGTGAGGCGTTGCCCTATGTCGAGCCAGTGCTGGAAATAATCGCCGATGTTGTATCCGCAAAAGGGCAACATCGCCATCGGATCGCGCCGCACCTTTCCGACGGCGCCGGTTGCAGCCGCAGTTGTTTCCGAGGCCATGGTCGCGCCCAGATAGACGCCGTGGTTCCAATCGAAAGCTTGAAAAACGAGCGGCATCGTGTCGCTGCGGCGTCCGCCGAAAATGATCGCGCTGATCGGGACGCCTTCGCCTTTTTCAACGTCGCCATCGAGAACCGGATTGTTGCGCATTGGCGTGGCAAAGCGGCTGTTCGGGTGAGCCGCTTTATCTTTTGAGTTCGGCGTCCAGTCGTTGCCTCGCCAATCGATCGCGTGTTTTGGCGGTGGTCCATCTTTGCCTTCCCACCAGACATCGCCGTCATCGGTCAGTGCCACGTTCGTATAAAGCGTATCGTGCGCGATTGATTTCATCGCGTTTGGATTCGATTTGTAACTCGTCCCGGGCACGACCCCGAAGTAGCCATTCTCGGGATTAACCGCATACAAACGGCCATCGCGAATTTGCATCCAGGCGATGTCATCGCCCACCGTTGTTACTTTCCAGCCAGCGAAATGTTTCGGCGGAATGAGCATGGCAAAATTCGTTTTGCCGCATGCGCTCGGGAACGCTGCCGCAACGTAATGTTTGCGACCTTCGGGCGATTCGACGCCAAGAATCAGCATGTGCTCCGCCATCCAGCCTTGTTTGCACGCGAGATACGAACCGATGCGCAACGCGAGACATTTTTTGCTGAGCAAAACGTTGCCACCGTAGCCGGAGCCGACAGAAATGACCGCGTTGTCCTGCGGGAAATGACAGATAAGCCGACGATTTGGATCGACATCGAGCAACGAGTGCACGCCGCGGTTCCATTCCGCCTTTGGATCATTGCCGAGCCGCTTGACCGCTACCTCCCCCATGCGCGTCATGATTCGCATGCTGAGCACGACGTAAATGGAATCGGTGATTTCGAACCCGACTTTGGTCAGCGGCGAATCGGGCGGCCCCATAATGTAGGGAATAACAAACATGGTTCGCCCGCGCATGGCGTCCTTCAGCAAGCCGTGAAGTTTTGAATAGGTTTCGGCCGGCTCAGACCAATTGTTCGTCGGCCCGGCTTCTTCTTTTGTCGGTGTGCAGATGAATGTGAACTGTTCGACGCGCGCGACGTCGTTCGGGTTTGACCGATGCAAATAGGAGCGCGGAACTTTTTTATCGTTGAGTTTGATCAATACATCCTGCCGACGAGCCTGATCGATAAGGTATTCTCTTTCGCGTTCCGAGCCGTCGCACCAAAAAATGTTCTCCGGTTTTGTCAGAGTTCCGACTTCACGCACCCAATCCAGCACCGCTTGATTCGCCGGCTGCGCACCACCCATTCCAGCGGGCGGTAAAATAGCGGGCGCGATATTTTCCATTGGGTTGGTAATTGATTGATCTTGCGATTTGAGCGAAGGCGTAACTTCGCTGCTTAGTCCGCTTCTCCAAGAAATTTCTCGCGCGCGGCGCGAACTTGGCTTGCGTGTTCAGAACGCTGGCTGTTTATTTGATTCATGTTCGGAGTAACGACCTCCGATGATTATCGCCCGGTTGCGTGGATGGGCCGCTATCCCGTCGACGTGACGACGATGCTGGTAGTATTGCATGTCGCGGTCGCGATTTTGACGGCGGTGCTGGTTGCTTTCGGAGCCAGTTCGGTGGTCGCGTTTCTGCAATTTGATAGTGCGGAAGTCTGGTATGGCGGCCAAGTGTGGCGTCTTCTCACCTACGCCTTCGTTCATGCTCCGTCGGGCCTCCTCTGGTTCGCGATCGAGATGTATATGTTGTTCGTGTTTGGCCGCGAAGTGGAACGCTTCATTGGCCGGCGCGCTTATATTGTGCTCTACCTTGTCCTGTTGATCGCGCCCACGGCGGTGTTAACGATTTGGGGACTTTGGCAGCGCTCCGCGCTCGCCGGTTCGCCCGCGTTGCATTTTGGAATTTTTGTCGCCTTCGCCACCATCTACCCGCGAGTTGAGTTGTTCCTTCGGATCATGGCGAAATGGATCGCGCTGATTCTCGCCGGTGTTTACACGTTCCAACTGCTCGCTTACCACGCCTGGACCGATCTGGTTGTGGTTTGGACGAGCATCGGCGCCGCGTTCCTGTTCATTGAATTGCGCGGCGCAGGGCCAGAACTCGCTTGGTGGAGCAACGTGAAAGCACGATTTGGCCCCAAACCTAAGATTCGCGTTCTACAGAGAACGCAAATGCGCCGTCCCGCGGAGCCCGATGATGTTTATGCCTCGATCGATCCGATTCTCGATAAAATCTCCAAATTCGGTATCGGCAGTTTAACGGCGAACGAGCGCCGGCAGCTAAATCGCGAACGCGAGCGTCTCCTGAAAAAATCGGAGTAACTGGGACAGCTTCGCGAACTATTTTTGCGCGAGGCGCGACTCAATCGTTTCGCACAGAACGTGGAGAAGAAGCTTGTGCGCTTCCTGGATTCGGGCGGTGGAATCGCTTGCGACCAAAAGATCGACATCGGCAAGACCAATGGTCGATCCGCCGTCACGTCCGAGAAATGCGATGGTTTTGAGCTTACGCGCCTTCGCTTCTTCCAGCGCACGCTTCACATTTCGTGACTTGCCGGAAGTGGTCAGGCAAATGAGCACGTCACCCGGCAGCCCAAATGCCGCTACCTGGCGCGCGAAGATTTCGTCGAATCCGTAATCGTTCCCCGCCGCGGTGAGAAGTCCACCGTCACCGGTCAGGCAGATTGCCGGATAGGCGGGACGATCTTTCATAAAGCGCACCACAAACTCGGTG
>QHOD01000117.1 GCA_003218615.1 Verrucomicrobiota bacterium | reverse complement strand
GTTCTCCAGCCGTTTGCCGGGATGCGCGGTCAGCACGGTGTAACTGCCGCGATCAACGAACCCGAGGACGTCGTCGTGCGCGATCTCGTGGCAAAAACGAATGCAGCGCGAGCAGAGAATGCACCGCTCATCGTCGAGCGTAGCGCGCGGCCCGAGCACGACATTTTTCGGTTTCTTGACTTTGTTCTCGAGAAAACGTGACTTGGAGTCGCCGTAATCGACGCTGAATTCCTGCAAGCGGCATTCGCCAGCCTGATCGCAAATTGGGCAATCGCGTGGATGATTGATGAGCAGG
>QHOD01000116.1 GCA_003218615.1 Verrucomicrobiota bacterium | reverse complement strand
TAGTCGACGGTGCCGTCCGAGCTCATGCGCTCGCGGCAGAAACGCTTGATGGTTAGAGGAGCAGTCGCGAAGTTAAAAAGCAGACCATCTTGGAGATTTGTTGCTTTGAGATAACTGCGCCCGATTGCGAAATGAATGTCCTCGAGTTCGCTGACGGCCTTTAATTCAACGACAATTTTTCCTTCGACCAGGAAGTCCAAACGGTGTTCGCCAACCTGATGATCGCGGTAAAACAACGGCACCGGGTGTTGCCGGATAAATTGGATCCTACTCAGCGTAAACTCGACGGCCAACGCTTCCTCATAAATGGATTCCAGGAAGCCGGGGCCGAGGGCACGTTGCACACAAATGGCCGCAGCAATAATCTGCTCGGTGATTTGTGAGTCTCTGAGATTCTTTCCTGTCTTCCTGCTTTCCTGATTCATTTAAATAGTTCCTTTGGCGCCGGCTTTTTCCCAGCCGGGATCGTGCGCGAGGGGAGTAACCGCAATCTCTTTCTCCTCGATTAGCTCCTCCGGCGTATATTCCGGCGGAAGCGGAGGCGGAACGGGCTTCTGCGCGCGAGCAGCGAATTCTTCGGGAAATTTTTGAACAAAACTTTGTGTCGGCCAGGCACAAGCTTCGCCAAAAGCGCAAATTGTGCGCCCGGCAATGTTGTCGCCGATCGTTTTGAGCGTCTTCGGATCTTCGGTGACACCGCCGCCGCGCAACATTCGGTCGGTGATTTTCTGCATCCAGAGCGAGCCTTCCCGGCAGGGTGTGCACTGGCCGCAGCTCTCGTGCGCATAGAACTCGTTGATGTTATTGAGCGCCCAAACCATATCGCGTGAATCATCGAGCACGATTACGCCGCCGGAACCAGCCATTGACCCTGCGGCGGCGAGTGAATCGAAATCCATCGGAATTTCATCGATCGACATCTCACGTTCGATTGTCGATCCATCGGATTGTTTTTGCTTAAGCTTGAACCGCTCATCCGCCCGCAAAACTTTCGCCGAGCTGCCACCTGGAATAACCGCCTTTAGTTTTCGTCCAGGTTTTAGTCCGCCAGCCATCTCGTAGATCAACTGAGCCATCGTTACCGCGCCAACTTCAATTTCAAAATAGCCGGGTCGCTGCACATCGCCGCTCACGCAGACAATGCGTGTCCCGGTATTGTTTGGGCGGCCGAGCCGGGCGTAATTTACGCCACCCATGGCGATAATGTGTTTTATGTGACAAAGCGTTTCGACGTTGTTCACGATCGTCGGACACATGTAGAGGCCGAGCACGGCCGGGAAATACGGCGGTTTGATTCGCGGATAACCGCGTTTTCCTTCGAGCGATTCAATCAATCCAGTCTCTTCGCCGCAGATGTAAGCGCCCGCCCCGCGATGGACGTAAACTTCAACATCGAAGCCGGAGCCGAGAACATTGCGTCCAAGGAAATTATGTTCGCGCGCTTGTTCGATGGCGCGTTCGAGGATTTTCGCGCCTTCCGGAAATTCGCCTCGTATGTAAATGTAGGCCGTGCGCGCATTCAGCGCGAAACAGGAGATCAGGATTCCTTCGAGTAATTGATGGGGATCTTCGTGGATGATGTAACGGTCCTTAAACGTGCCCGGCTCAGATTCGTCCGCGTTGCAAATTAAATAAACCGGCTTCTTCTCATCGGGCTTGATGAAGCTCCACTTGACCCCGCACGGAAATCCAGCGCCTCCGCGACCGCGCAATCCGGAGTTTTTCACTTTATCGACAATTTCCGAGCGCGGCATCGTCAGCGCTTCTTTCAATTGTTCATAACCGCTATTACGCAGGTAACAGTCGATATCCGTTGTCCAATCCTCGCGTCCGATGTTTTTGAAAATCAAGCGGTGTTCGAGAGGATGAGGCGGTCGCAATTGCGGATTGCGGATTGCGGATTGCGGATTTGAAAAAATGTTTGCCGCGAATTGTGGCGAAAGATTTTCGCGCAGCTCTTCGCCGATCATGCAAACTGGCGCGGTGCCGCAACTCGCCAGGCATTCGACAAATTCGACGCTGTAGTTTCCATCCGGGCTCACCGAAATCGGATTGTGTTCGCCGCAGGACGAATCCGTCCGGAGTGCGGACATTGCATCGGCGTGTCCACGGCGTTCAATTCCAGTCGCCGCACATAAATTTTCCATCAGCTGATAACTGCCGACCATTGCGCAACTGAGCGTGCGACAGACGCGGATATGCGTTTTGCCAACAGGGTGCTGACGAAACATCGGGTAAAACGTGACCAGCTCGAGAATCTTAATCGGCTGCAAGCTGAGTTTCGCCGCGATCCAAAGCACCCCTTCATCGCTGATGAATCCGAAGTGTTCCTGCCACAGATGCAGCAGCGGCATCGCGGCACTTCGCCGGTGATCCTCCGGATAATGCGCGATTGCCTCATCCATTTTCCGCTCCAACTCGGCGGGAACGGGTGTGCTCGTCGAGTCCACGTGGAAAGGCGGATTAACGGGCCAGCGTGCTGTCCTTTGACTGCACCTTGTCGTCCTTGAAAACGATCGTCACCGTGTCTTTTTCCTGCCGGTAAACGTAGGTCGTTTTCTTCATGATCACGAAATCCTCAGTGCTGAGGGAAGTAGGCGGCCCAAGGATCGATTCCACCTGCTTCTTGGACATTCCCTCGGCTACTTCGTCGACATTGGCCTTGGTGATTCGCTTTCCCGGAGCGCAGGAGACGGAGAGCACGAGCAAGAGTAGAAGTAAGAGTCGAGAGATTTTTTGTAAGATCGACATATTCATCTGTCGCACTCGCCCATGACGAAGTCCAGACTGCCCAGCACGGCGGGCACGTCGCTTACCATGCAACCTGGCAACAGCTCGGGCAGGATACTGAGATTGACAAACGAAGGCGCCCGAATTTTCAGGCGGTACGGCACGCCGCCGCCCCTGCTGTTGATGTAAAACCCAAGCTCGCCCTTTGGATTTTCTGCCGCGAAATAGATTTCGCCCGGCGGCGCGTCGAGTCCTTCTGTCACGACCATGAAATGGTGAATCAACTCTTCCATCTTCGTCATGACCCGCGATTTCGGAGGCGTCATGTTCTTCCAATCGACGACGTTTATTGGTCCGCTGGGCAATTTATCGATCACCTGCCGCAGGATCCGGACGCTCTGTCGCATTTCTTCGACCCGCACCAAATAGCGGTCGTAACAATCTCCCGCGCTGCCGATGACGACATCGAAATCGTAATGGTCATAATCGAGATATGGATGTTTGCGTCGCAAATCGTGTTCGATCCCGCTGCCGCGCAAGTTCGGCCCGGAAAGCGCGTAGGCAATCGCGCGCTCTTTTGTGATGACACCAATATCCTTCGTTCGATCGACAAAGATGCGATTGCGCGTGAGCAATTTGTCGCACTCATCGAGGCTCGGGATAAATTCGTCGAGGAACTTCCCAAGCTGCGGAATGAAATTCTCGGGAAGATCACGAATCTGTCCGCCCACGCGCGTGTAGGAAGTGGTGAACCGCGCGCCAGTCAACAATTCGAAAAGGTTATAAAGCTTTTCGCGTTCGGTGAACGTGTAGAGGAAGACCGTCATCGCGCCCAGGTCGAGCGCCATTGCGCCGAGGCCCATCAAATGTGACGAGATACGCGATGTTTCACAGCAAATCGTCCGAATCGCCTTTCCGCGCGGTGGAATTTCCCAGCCCATCAATTTTTCCACGGCGAGTGCGTAAGCGACGTTGTTCGAAAGCGGCGCGAGATAATCGAGCCGATCGGTGTAAGGCACGAATTGGTTGTATTGCATGTTCTCGGCGATTTTTTCGTCGCCGCGATGCAGAAAACCGATGTCCGGTGTGGCTTTGGTAATGATTTCGCCGTCGAGTTCGAGCACGAGGCGCAAAACGCCGTGAGTAGCCGGATGTGACGGCCCCATGTTGAGCACCATTTTCTCGCCGATGTCGTGATCGGTTTCGCGCAATCGCGCATCGGCGGCGGCCACTCGCGTCACCGGATCGGGCGACTCAATTTCACGCGTCGTGAATCGCATAAGATCGATAATCACAGTTACGCTGGCGATTCAGCCACCGCGCGCAAGCGTAAAAATGTAGGGCGCAACCGCCGGGCGCGCCGGAACGAACAGGAGGATTCGTCGCTGCCATTTCGCGTTTGAATCACGCGAACTGGCAACGATGGTGAAAATCGCATGAAGAAAATTGCACTGCTCTTTGCCGGACAAGGTGCGCAAAGCGTCGGAATGGGACGCGATTTAGCCGGGCAATTTGCTGTCGCGGCAGATTTGTTTCGGCGAGCAGATGAAATTCTTGGCCGCAACTTGAGCGAAATTGCGTGGACTGGTCCAATTGAGGAGCTGACCAAGACTTCCAATTGTCAGCCGGCCCTTTATGTTCATGGACTTGCCTGCCTGGCGATCCTGCACGAACTCGGAGGCAGTTTTTCGATTGGAGGGGCCGCCGGCCTCTCTTTAGGTGAAATGACCGCGCACGCCGCCGCTAGTACGTTTGACTTTGCTAACGGACTCAAATTGGTGCAAAGGCGGGGCGAATTGATGGATGAAGCCTGCGCTGCGACTAACGGCGCGATGGCGGCGATGATCGGCGCGGACGAGAGCGCGGTGCGGGCGCTGGCGGCAGACGCCGATGTCGATGTTGCAAACATCAACGCGCCCGGGCAGATCGTAATTTCCGGCGAGCGCGCCAAAGTTGAGGCCGCGATCGGCATGGCGAAAGAGCACGGGATTCGGCGCGCGACCCTGCTCAACGTGGCGGGTGCATATCACTCGCGTTTGATGGAAAGCGCCTACCAAAAGCTCGGCGCAGTTCTGGTCCACGTTCCGGTCCAACCGCCGTGTTTTCCTGTGATTAGTAACGTGACCGGCGCTGAAGTGACAACTCCAATTGAAATTCGGCGAACTCTGCAAGATCAAGTCACGGGCACGGTGCGCTGGCTCGATTGCATAGAGCACCTTGTCGATCTTGGCTGCGATCTCTTCGTTGAGCTTGGGCCGGGTGGCGTCCTGGCTGGTTTATTGCGGCGCACCCTCAAAGACATGGACGTGATTTCGATCAGCGACGCGGAATCGGTGCGCAAATGCGCCGAGCGAATTTGTGCGCAGGATCAAGGCTGATCGGATATTAATTCAAGATGGCGCACGAACCTGCCGAATCGACAATTAGATTTGCGCCGGCGCGACGGTCATCGTTCGCTCAACGAGCTTCCGATTACTTTGCCATGTCCGGCCCGGCGGAGTTCGTCGCGGCGGCGGGTTTTCTTGTGCTGATGGTCGCCGTCAAGATCGTGAACATGACGCGTTACCGCTTCGACAGTGACGAGTCGCAACACATGCATGTGATCTGGGCGTGGGCGCGCGGCTTCGTTCAATATCGAGATGTCTTCGATAATCACATGCCGCTTTTCCAAATCCTGTTCGCGCCTATTTTTGGGGTAATTGGCGACCGGGCGACCATTCTTTACTGGATGCGCTTCATCCTGTTGCCGATGTACTTTGTCGGGGCGTGGTGCACTTACCGAATCGGGGAGTCGGTTTTTTCGCGACGCGCTGGCATTTGGGCGGTCATTTTGACCGGCTTTTACACCAAGTACCATTTTAGTTCGTTCGAATTCCGGACCGATAATCTTTGGGCCCCGCTCTGGCTTCTGTGCATGACGGTGCTGATT
>QHOD01000115.1 GCA_003218615.1 Verrucomicrobiota bacterium | reverse complement strand
CCAAAAAATCGTAGTCTCGAGGCATCGCTCAGATTAAACACTAAGAGATGTCTCGACTCCGCTCGACATGACAAAGGATCATCACAGCTTCGACAAATAGTATGGCAACATGTCGCGCCAGTAGCTCCATTCGTGGCCGCGCCATTTTCCGTCATCGAGCCAATGCCTGATGCCTTTTGAATTCAAAATTTCGGACAAGCGATAAGATTCATGGCGCGTGTTGTCCCATTCGCCGGTGCCGATGATGATGCCCATGTGATTGTATTTCCACGGGTCCGACACGTTCGGCAGGTATTCAAAGGGGCTGTTGAAGTAAATGTTGTCGTCGTGATAACCATCAAAAAATGAACTGATATCGAACGAGCCGCTCAAACTAATGAGATGACTCACGGTGTCGGGGTGGCGAAAAGCGATGTTGGCCGCGTGATAAGCACCGAGGCTCGCGCCGCAAACCGCCACGCGATGACAATTGCATTCGCGCCGGGCGAGATCGAACACATCGCGCACGATCACGTTTTCGTAGGCGTTGTGGGTCCGCATCCGGTCGGCTGGATGAATCGATTTGTTGTAGAAACTGTCGAGATCGATCGCATCCGGGCAATAAACGGTCACCCGGCCCGAATCGACGTACCAAGCTATCGAACCGACCAGACCGAAATCTTTGTTTTGATAATAGCGACCGAAGGATGTCGGAAACAGGATTAGCGGCAGCCCGCCGCCGTTTCCGAACACGAGCATTTCAAACTCGCGGCTCAAATATGGCGTCCACCATTTAATGTAACGTTCGTTCATCCAGACACTGAAGACAGAATTGACAAAATTATCAGAATAAGGTTTGGCAGATGGACATTCGGTTTCATTCTGTTGATTCTGTCAAAACATTTTCGCTCGTTCACCCGGAGTGCATCTGGACAAGCCCACCTCTTCAGCGAAGCATCTCGTTTTTCGATGGCCAAACATACGCTCACCGGAAACATTAAACGGCATCGCGCTTTTCCGTCGAGGATTCTGGGCAACCGGCGCGATGTTCTTGTATATCTGCCTCGCGGCTACGGGCTTTTGTCGCTGCGAAGATACCCAGTGCTGTATTTGCACGACGGTCAAAATGTGTTCGACGCCGCAACCGCATTCGCAGGCGTGGAATGGGGGGTGGACGAAACGGCTGAACGGTTAATTCAAAGAAAGCTCATCGAGCCGCTCATCATCGTGGCGGTAGCGAATCTGGGTGACGAACGGATCCACGAATATGCGCCGACGCGCGGCGTGATCGATGCCAAAGCGAAGCGAAAAAGACGCAGTAAGGGGCTGGCGCGAGAATACGGCCACTTTCTCATGGACGAACTCAAGCCTTACATCGACCGAAAATATCGGACAAAACGTGAGGCGGAGTTTACCGGACTCGGCGGCTCGTCACTTGGCGCTCTTGTCACGCTCGCGATTGGAATTTTGTACCCGCACGTGTTTCGCCGACTCATCGTGATGTCGCCGTCGATCTGGTGGGACGATTTCGCGATTTACCGGCTGGTGGATTCCATTGAAGAAAAGGCGCCGCTAAAAATCTGGCTCGATACCGGAACAGCCGAGCCGGGATGGGAACAAGCACGCGAACTGCGAAGTCGTCTCGTCGAGAAAGGCTGGAGACTTTTCAATGATCTTCAGTATTTGGAAGCCAAGGGCGCTGATCACAGCGAAGCTGCCTGGGCCGCGCGGGTCGACCCGGCGTTGCGGTTTTTGTTCCCGCCATAATCTGTAATCGCTCCGCTCTGCGAAGCGCGGCGCTGAGGTTTTCACAGAGACGCGGCTACAGCCTACCTTCCCACCGGCGGAACCGGCGGCGGGTTTGGCGGCAAAGGTTCAGGCGGCGGCATCGGAGTCGGCGGCGGCGGTTTGGGCGGCGATGGAGTGTCTGGCATCTATGCTCTCCCTTTAATGAATCGGTTTTACTGCAGCCATTTGCCGTAAACTTGGTAAACGCGCACATAGCCTCCGACAAAATCCCAATCTTTTTGATACGAAAAAGCGCGATCGCGCGGAGACCAGGTAAGCTCGCGCGGCGACTCAGTATGATTCGGATCGTAAACGAGATAGCGTTCGACGCCAGGATTCGGAGAAAACGGCTTTCGCTTATAAACCAAAACCGAGTGATTGATGCTGAGACGGGGGTACGTAGTAAGGAAGCCAACGAACAACTGCCCCCGCGCCAAAGCGGCATTCAAATGTGCGTGGGTATTTTCCTGATAGCCGGCGCTTTGCTGAAAAACCATTCGGGCATTGCTGATTCGGAAGTAGCTGGGCCAGCCGTGGCCGATGTTTAGTTGCACAAGTTCCCGACGTGCCTTGCTCATCTCCCTCAGATCCTTGTAACCCGGAAAAGTAATTCGTTGATCTTCTGGGAGCGGATCTGCCCAAGGCTCTCGGTGGGTCACAGCGCGAATGCGGGCGGCCAGCAGCGTATCATCCAGCGGAGCGCTCCGCGGATCGAAGCGCGCAAACTTCTTAAATTGCACGGCCGTGCGGCATAACACGAAACAGTGGCGCTTATATGCGTCGCGTCTGACAGTCGACGGCTTGCGCAAAGAAGGGTGTCCTTCGTGATATTCGAACACGGTTTGATTAGCGAAGGCGGGCGTGTCGCGGTCGAACTGAAAATCCGCTGCTCCAACGCTCGTTCGCACCATGGCGATCGCGACGAATACGCCAAGCCAACCGAAACCCGCAGAGTTACACCGATCGCTAAGACTCACGTGAAACGGACGCCGAAGCGGTTGCACTTTTGTCTCCGGTGAAGCTGCCGAGCCGGCGGAATTTTTCATAGCGCTTTTTTAATAGCTCATCGATTGGAATCTCAGATATCTGCTGCAAATTCCGGCGCAGGGCTTTGCCCAGACTTTCCGCGGTCGAGTCACAGTCCCGGTGCGCGCCCCCTTCCGGTTCGGGGACAATTTCATCGACCACATCGAGTTTCAACAAATCCTGCGCCGTCAGTTTAAGCGCCTCGGCCGCTTCGGCGGCGTGACGCCGATCCCGCCATAAAATGGCGGAGCAGGCTTCCGGGCTGATAACCGAGTAGTAAGCGTTCTCGAGGATTAATACACGGTCTGCAACGCCAATGCCAAGCGCCCCGCCCGATCCGCCCTCGCCGATGACCGCGGCGACAATCGGCACGCGCAGTCTCATCATTTCGCGAAGATTTACCGCGATTGCTTCCGAAATGTGACGTTCCTCCGATCCGATCCCCGGAAATGCGCCTGGAGTGTCGATCAATGAAATTACCGGCATTCCAAATTTTTCCCCCAGCCGCATCAAGCGCAGCGCCTTGCGATAACCTTCCGGATGTGCGCAGCCGAAATTGCGCATCACGTTTTCCTTTGTGTTGCGTCCTTTTTGGTGAGCAATCACCACACAGCGCTGCGGGCCAAGCATGGCCAGACCGCTCGGCATGGCTTTGTCATCGGCAAAACGGCGGTCGCCGTGCAGCTCGATCCAATTTGCAAAACAGCGTTCGAGGTAATCCAGAGCGAACGGCCGTTGCACGTGCCGTGCAATTTGAACACGCTGCCAGGCAGTCAGGTCCCCGTAAATTTGGCGTCGGGTTTCGCGAAGCTTTGTCTCAATTACTTTAATCGCCGAATCAAGATCGACATCGTGCTCGTCGGAGTGAGCCTTGAGATCCTCCAACCGACGTTCCAGTTCGAAGATCGGTTTTTCAAAATCGAGCGGCTGTAGTTCCATGGGCGCTTAACGAATCTCAATCACTAATCGTGACAGGGGTGCGGTTGTTTACAAGGCTGCTTAGCTCCTCGACGTCCGAGGCAGCCAGGCCCAGTCCCACCGGAGGCGGTGGTTGATCCACATTAGGATGCGCCGAATCGGGCATCGAATACAATGTGTATCCGGGCGCTCCGGCAATCCGGATCCACCGAGTGCTGCTAATATAATCCTTGCTCCCGAGCCCGACGCGTTTCCCATCCTTCCACGCCATGATTTCTGCAATCTTGCCTGTGATTTTCGTCGGTTGTTTCGGCGATAATTTTTCTTCCTGCACATGATATTGCTTGAAAAACCCGCCGTGATTAAGGAGTACGACCAGGTTCGCCTTTCGTTGAATCACCAGTGAAAAATCCGGGCGCGAGATCAGCACATGTTCGCCGATGTGCAGCATCGTGCCGCTCATATTATTCATGCGCATAATCAGCTCGGGCGTCGTTTTCAGCTTCCGCGCAATCTTCACCAGCACGTCCCCCGATTTCACGACGTATTCAGTTTTTTCAGGCGAAGGATAACGCGAGAGCAAAATGTCCACGTTCACTTCGCCGAGCAAATCTTTGGCTTCTTCAACATGCAATCCGGCGGGATATTTTTGGATAAAAGCGATGAGCGCGTCACGGGCTTCGGCCAGCTTCCCCTCCTGTCGCAGTTGCGCCGCCGCCTGAAACTCGGGGAGGCTGATGTCGGGCGTAGGCGCAGGCGTGACTTCTCCACGTTGCTCCTTTTTCACTGCGATCTCCGGTTTGACGAGAGTGTTGTAACCAAACCAAGCGGCACCGCCGAAGATGATCAGTGCCAGCAGCAACACGAAGAGCCATTTCATGGACGGCAGAGCGCGATTGTGAATCCGTCCGAAATCAGAGAATTACTCTGCGCCGGAAAACGGGAAGCTCTCATTCTTCCAAGCAATCGAAGGTCCATCACAAGAAGAATCGTGCGCGAGGAATCAATCGCGCCGGTCGATCAAGCCCGCTGACCTACGAACTTTCCTTGCCAGATTCGAACCCCGGGAAGAAACGGTGCCAGAGGCGGCCAATGGTAGGCTCTTCCACATTGCTCCAAGTGAAATGGCAATCATGACAGTAAAATTCCTTCGGCAAAATTTTGAGCGCACAAAGAATCCCGACCAGCGCCGGAGTCATGAATTTACGAGTCATCTGCGGATACTCGATGTTTGAAGAGCCGCATTGCGGACAACGAATCAGGGCGGCGGAAATGTCCGGGTCAGTCGCCTCCCACTCGACCATGAAGCTTTGCGCTCGCTCGAAATCGTTGTCCTCCACCATTACTTTGGCATTCGCCTGTGGGCGGGACATAAATCCGACCTGCTGCAACGGAGCTTCATTGTGAGCATCAGCTTTTAGCCCGACCTTCTGGAAGCGTCGCTTCAGATCCCTGGCTTTGGCCGGTTCATTAAACGTGGCAATCGTCACCATAGGTTTGTTTTATCTGCGCTGCGCCGCGTCCACTGATCAAACATCAACTAATGGCCGAGCGCAAGATTTGGCGGAGGAAACCATTTGTAGAGCATCAAGTACACCAGCACACCCGTCACAGAGACATAGAGCCAAATTGGTATCGTCCAACGGGCGATGCGCCGATGGCGGTCCCAACGGCTGCGAAAAACCGGGATGAGCGTCAAAATCACCAAAGGCAACGTCGCAAACGCAAGCAGAACGTGCGAAGCCAGCATCGGAAAGTAAATAGCGGCGATCCACCCTCTGTAGCCCGACGATTTTTCTCCGACGTGCACGTGATAAATGATGTAGCCGGCCAGGAAACCCGTCGATGAGATCAATGCTGTTGTCATGCAAGCCATGTGGCGGCGCCACGCGCCGTGCCGGATGAAGTACCAGCCCATTGCAATGAAAATCGTGCTGATAGAATTGAGAGAAGCGTTAAGAGCAGGCAACTCGGAAACTGTCATTGCCATCACTGTAGCGGCGGTCTGTCTCCGCCGCACTTTTTGTCGCTGTCGGTTTTGGCGCTCACAGAGCGCCGCTACAGCTTGAAATCGGCGGCGCCTCTCGTAGGAATGCTTTAATGCCCTTGCTCGAAGCCCCCGAAATTTCCGCACCAGCGCAAGATCGACAGTCCTCATTCGGGCGTCGCTTGGCGATTTACCTCCTGCGTTTCGCCGTTCTTCTCGCTCTCTTGGCATTTCTCGGCGGCGGCTGGTATCTGGGGAAAAGAGGCTTCGGCCGGCAATGGCGCTATCGCGTCGTCGAGGAGCTGCACAAGCGCGGTGTCGAAGCTTCCGTTGGCCGGCTGACGCTGAATCCGTTTCGCGGCCTCGTTGCGAAAAATGTAAGGATTTTCGACTACAAGAACCGCGAAAACACGCTGGCCCTCATTAGTGAAGTCTCGCTCGACATCAATTACGCTGCGCTCATTCACCATCAGTCATTTCTCAACGCGATCGATGTACGCGATGCACAAATCACGCTGCCGCTCAAAAGGGCGGAGGGAAAAAGCGACAAGGTGCAACTCGATAAGTTTCGCGCCCATGTTTATTTTCCACCGGAACAAATTTACGTCAGTCAAGCGGAGGGAATTCTCTGCGGAATTCGGATTTCTGCCACCGGGCATTTGATTAAGCGCGAGAATTACAAGCCGTCCCCGCCGATTCCAGAAGAAGAGTGGCAAAGGCGATTGTCGATTGCGCAACGGGTTGTGAATGAACTGGAAAAGTTCGACTTTCCGGCCACGCCTCCCTCATTACAGATAAAGTTCAGCGGAGACGTCGCCGAAATCGAGAATGCGCGGCTCGAGGCGACGCTGCGTGGCGAGCGCTTGCAACGCGGCAACTACCAAATGAGAGACCTGTCCGCCGCCGCCGAATGGAACGACCAACGCCTGAATGTCACACACTGCGAATGGAGTGACGACATGGGCACTTTTGCGGGCCGGGCTGATTGGGACCAGCAAGGCAATCACGCCAATTTTCAGGTGCGCAGCAGCCTGAATCTAAAAACCTTTCTCGATGCCTTCGGGCTCGGCGAGCCGGTCGCAGATATGACGTTTCACTCGCCACCTTTCGTCGAAATCTCTGGTTCCCTGAATTTCGGAGAGAATCGATTTCGCCCGGCGATCATCGGTCACGTCGTATTTAGCCGGTTCACCTATAAAACGGTGCCTTTCTCGGAGCTTACGACTGATTTTTCATGGGATGGTGAGCGCACCTTGCTTCGGGACGCGCGTCTTCAACATCAAACCGGTCAGCTCAGGGCCGATCTCTTCGATGCCCCAAACGATTTTCGTTTAAACATCGAAAGCACAATAGCTCCAAGCGCCCTGCGTGCGCTTGCTTCCGCGGAATTGAATGAATTTCTCCGGCAATGGGAATGGCAACGTTCGCCCACCGTCCGTCTCGCCATCCGGGCTGAGAATCACAATCCGGAGAACTGGCGAGGCGATGGAACAATTGTATTGGAGCGAACCCGGTTCCGCGGCGTCTGGATGAACAGCGCGAGCACCAAAATCCATTTCGCCGATGGCGCCATCACTTGCGAAGGTCTTCGTGTAATACGCAATGAGGGCATCGGGACGGGTAATTTCACCTATGATTTTAAGAAGCACGAGGTGCGCGTCTCGAATATCAAAAGCTCGTTGCATCCCACCGACGTGATTTTTTGGATCGACCCAAAGCTTTGGAAAACCGTTCTGCCTTACAAGTTTCGATACGCGCCCACTGTTACGGCCAACGGACTATACCAATTTCGCGGCGGCAAGAATACCCGTCTCGAGATCACCGTCGATGACGCCAATGGAATGGATTACGAATTTCTCGGAAAGACGCTGCCCTTCGATCGAGTCTCCGGACGATTACTCGTCACGACCGACCGATTGCAAATTGTCGATCTTCGTGGCGGACTTATGTCCGGCGTGCTGGGCGGAAATGCCGACATCTCGCTGGCGCAAAATGATTCCCGCTATCGAGCAAATGTCTCCGTGAGCGGAATCAATTTCCCGCGTCTGACCGATTTGTACTACAACTACAAGACCGCGCACGGCCTGTTGAGCGGCACGTATGATTTCACCGGGTTGGGCAGCGACCCGCGCACCATGGCTGGCCGTGGAAAGGTGGAAGTCACCAACGGCGACGTTTTCGCGATTCCCATTTTCGGCCCGCTCTCAGGAATTCTGAACCACATTGTCCCCGGCGGTGGCTACAGCATCGCGCACAAGGCAAGTGCAAACTTTAAGATCAATGATGGAATTATCCATACCGACGATTTCGAGGCATCCGGCACGCTCTTTAGCATGCTCGGCTACGGCGACATTCATTTCCTCGACGACAAACTCGATTTCAATTTGCGGCTCAACATGAAGGGTCCGGGCGTCTTGCTCACGCCGGTCTACAAGCTTTTCGAATATACCGGTGAAGGAAGTCTGAAGAAACCGGACTGGCATCCGAAGAGATTTTAGCAATTGCGGATTGGCGATTGCGGAGTGCGGAATGAACCAGCCACGCCTTGAACAGCAAGCACAATCCGCAATCCGCAATCCGAATTCCAAAATTCTTCTCGGCGCCCATATGTCGATCAGTGGCGGTCTGCACACGTCGATCGAGCGCGCTCGCTCCATCAATTGCACCGCCATGCAAATTTTCGTGAAAAACAACATGCAATGGTTCGCGCGTCCGCTCACGCCAGAGGAGATTGCGGCTTTCCTTAATCACGTGCAGCGCGGCGAGTTATTGTCGATCTTTGCGCATGCGAACTATCTGATCAATCTAGCCGCCACCAATCCGCAGTTTCATGCGAATTCG
>QHOD01000348.1 GCA_003218615.1 Verrucomicrobiota bacterium | reverse complement strand
CGCCAGCGAAACCGTTCGAACAGAGCGCGATCGCCGTAGGCGCGGATCATTCCCGGGAGATGGTGACCCATTGCGCCAAATGCGGCCACGAAAAGGTAAATGTCTTGCGCCCTCCAGCGTACCTGCGCCAGCAGGAACATCGGCACCAGAAAGAGTGGCGTTCCGACGTAGAGAATCAGGTCGCGCCAACTGTTGAGAATCCAGAGCGTCTTTTTCGGCGCTGCGCTCGGCACAGCAGGAACAGTCTGCGCCCGTGAAAATGCGGTGACTTGCTGCATGCGTCTGGGGGAGAAGTGTCCCTTAACTGCGCGGAAAAATCAATGCTATAGTCACTGATTGTTTCGTGCAAGCAACTGCGGGATGCTGCCGAATGTAAAACAGAATCGCTGACGCGAGGAGGCTTGGCTTTTAAAGCTCGCCCCGAAGGATTTTGAAAACCATTGTGCTATCGACTACTCCTTCCAATGCCTCCGTCCCAGGACCGCTCCCAAACGCGACAACATCGTCGACGGTGGGGAACGCCGATTTCGTGTGCAACGCGGCTGGTTCCAGATGTTCTTCTGGCTGTTCGTTCGGCGCCTTACTTGGGATATTCGCCGCCCCGTAAGACCTTGTGCCGTGTGGACCGGTCGCCCACGTGATCCACGGTTGGCCGGCGGAATTAAGCCCGAGCAATGCGATGCCGCTGTCTTGTCGGAACGGGAAACCATTCAAATTCATGCCGCCAATCGCAACATCGCCGCAGACAATGATTGTCGATCTTGCTCCCGCGTAATTTCGCGCAACCGTAACGGCGTGGTCCAATTCAATCGTTTGGCTGAGAGTTCTTTCCGCGTTGTTTTCTTGCGCGGCTTTGCGCATGAGGCCAGCGTCGATTACGAGCAAATATCCGCCAGCGTTGTATTGAAGTAATTCGATCGCCCGCCGCACCATGTCGGAAAGGCTCGGTTGCTGGCTCCGCTCTTCGACCTGGTTTACGAACGCAAGCTCCGCGTTGTTAAAAGCACCGAAAAGCTTCGGCCGGCGCCAGGCGGGGACCGCCTCCAGCTCCGCTCGCGTTCGAACGATGTCGAACCCGTTGCCACGAAGCTCGAGTAAAAGGTCGCGCCCGTCCTGTCTCTCTCCCCCCTTTGTCGCGGGGAGAAATTGCCCCGCCCCGCCGCCCATTGCGATGTCGATCTTCCCGCCATCAACGAACTCGGTTGCAATCTTCTCGACATCGTACGGATCGGCCGGATGTGCGTAAAAAGCGGCGCTCGTGGGATCGGTTACCTTTACGTCCGTCACAAGGCCGGTGGTTCGCCCGTGCTCCCGTGCCAATTCAATAATGGTTCTGAGCGATTTCCCATCGCCGTTAATCGCGATGGCGCGGTTGGCCACTTTTACGCCAGTCGCAATCGCAGTTGCAGCCGCCGCCTGATCCGGAGCCGCGAAATCTTTCGAATAATTTGTCAGTAATGCTACGTGCGGCATAGAATCCAAGCCCAGGTGCGTACCTGCGCCGCCGGCGTAGGCGCGTGTCGGAGCGAGCCGGCCGGGCGCGAGTCCCTCTCCAATAAACAAAATAATTCCGAAAGGTTTCCGAATGACCCAGTGTTGAAAATAAAGGACACCGAGCCCGGCAAAGGCGAGCAGACAGAAAAGCGCCAGCAGTTGGTTGCGCAGTTTCATTTCCTTTCCTGTAGCGGCGCTCTGTGAGCGTCGCAAATATCAATGAATGTTGATCAAACGCTGTAGTCGCCCACCTCTGAGCGGCGCGACGCGCGCGTCTCAGGCATGTCTAAGGCCGCGCCCCGCGGAGCGAAGCGTCTAGAAAAGAACCGGCTTGTCGATCTTCGTAATCGTCGGCAAAGTTTCCCCGCGTATGGCTGGCCCGGTTATGCTTATTATTCGCGACGGCTGGGGCATCAACCCCGGCGGCCGGGAGAAACGTGAAGAAAACGGAGATGCCACATTGCTCGCGCGGACGCCGTTTCATAACAAACTCTATCGAGATTATCCAAGTGCCAAGTTAAGCGCCAGTGGAGCCGATGTCGGTTTGCCTAATGGACAAATTGGAAACTCGGAAGTTGGCCACCTTAACCTGGGAGCCGGCAGAATTGTTTATCAGGACCTGACGCGAATTAACAAGGCGATCGCGGAGGGCGAACTGACGCGCAACCGAGTATTGCAGGAAACCTTCGCCGGCGCCCGAGGTCATCGTCTTCATCTGCTGGGATTGGTCTCCGACGGTGGTGTTCACAGCCACTACACACACATGATCGCGCTTGCGAATGCAGCCCGGGAAGCGGGCGTCACAGAAATCTTCGTCCACGCTTTCACCGATGGGCGCGATACCTCGCCGACCGGCGGCGCTGCTTGTTTGAAGACTTGCGAGAAAAAGCTCCAGAAGAGCGGCGGCCAGATCGTCACCGTCATAGGACGTTACTTCGCGATGGATCGCGATCGCCGCTGGGATCGCACGAAAAAGGCCTGGGACGCAATCGTTTTCGGGCGCGGCGAAATCTGCGAGTCATCCCCCTCCGCAGCGGTGGATCGACAATACTCACTTGGCAAGACCGACGAATTCATGCCGCCGCTGATTTTTTCCCATGCAAATAAGCAGCGCGTGCGGGATGGCGACTCTCTTTTATTTTTCAATTTCCGGGCTGATCGCGCGCGACAATTATCTCAGGCCTTTTTGCTAAAGGACTTCGACGGCTTCGATCGCGAAGTATGGCCGCAGGTCCATTTTATCACGCTCACGCAATACGATGTGACTTACTCTTCACCATTCGTTTTTGCGCCTGCTGAGATCGAGCACATTTTGGGCGAAGTGGTGAGCGCGGCGGGCAAATCGCAATTGCGCATCGCCGAGACTGAAAAATATGCGCATGTGACGTACTTTTTTAACGGTGGAATTGAGCGCGCGTTTCCCGGCGAGGACCGAAAGATCGTTCCATCGCCGAAAGTTGCGACCTACGACCTTCAACCGGAAATGAGCGCGCGCGAAGTGACCGACGAAGTACTCGCACGAATGGCAAATTACGACCTGATTATTCTTAACTTTGCCAATCCGGACATGGTCGGGCATACCGGCGTCCTCGACGCGGGCATTAAAGCAGTTGAGACCGTAGACG
>QHOD01000114.1 GCA_003218615.1 Verrucomicrobiota bacterium | reverse complement strand
CCTATGCGCGTTTTCACCACCTCCGCGATTTTCGTCGTGGTCGCCTTTGTGGTGTTATCAAGCTTCGCCGCGCCGCAGGACGAGCGCGGAAACACCACCGGTCCGATGAGCCATGAGGCATACGACCAAGCGATTGCGCCTTACGTCGCTAAGGCCCGCGCTACGTACCCTGCGGCCAAGAAGCGGTATCTCGCGGGGCTGCCACCGAATTATCAGTTCTTCGTCTGGACACGCTTGTATCAGTCCGGCGGCAAGGGGCAGAGAGGACGCGCTGAAGATATCTTTATCGACGTTCACACCATCAAGGACGGCCTCATCTACGGTGTCATCGCGAATACCCCGGTGTTCGTTACCAATTATCGACAGGGCGAATCCGTAAAGTTTCCCGAATCCAAAGTGATGAATTGGGTTATCGTCCGGCCAAATGGAACAGAAGCAGGAAACTATGTCGGAAAGTTTCTGGATCACTGGAAGAAATCTCATTAGGTCTAACCAGGCGATGCAGCCAACCGCTTCACCGTGTACAGCCTCACTTTCCATGACTAACACACGTTCATTTCAAGCCAGCCTCGCTTTCACCAGCGGTGGCTGATCTTATTTCCGTTAGATGTTGGCGCTTTCACACCAGTTCGAGATCGGCATTGCTACTATGTTTGTAGCAGCTGCCACTTATTCGCTCGCCGCCGAACCTCACATCACCGTTCCTCCTGAGACGCGCCCGTTCATGCTTGCCATGCCACGGCCAACCTATCCCGAGGAAGCGCGCGCACAGCACATCACCGGGCGTGGTCTGTATGACGTCTTCATCGATCCACCCACCGGTGTGGTTACACGCGTTACGGTCGCGCAGAGCACGGGTTCGAAGATCCTCGATGGTGCGGCGGTTAACGCCTTCCTCCGCTGGCGCGCTCGACCCGGAAAATTGAGCCGCTTACGTGTTCCATGTACTTTTACGCTCCGCAGGTGATGCCCCCGAAGGCATCTAATCGAGCGATGCAGCAAAGAACTGAGTTGCAACGCGGCGGATTAAATGGTTGAATCGCGGTTCGCAAATCTGAAAATCTGAATGGGCTCTCTCAAAAAAAGACGCAAAGCGAAAATCGCCAAGCACAAGCGCCGCAAGCGAATGAGGCAAAGTCGCCACAAAAAGCGTCTCCGCTATAAGACATAGCGCACGGTCAGCTGGCTTGCCAAGCCGTAGTCTTTGGAGCGCGCTCAGGAAAGTCAAAACATCCCGCCCGCCTTCACTTTGTTACGGCGTGGCAGCCTTCGCTTTTCCGCTACACTCCAAAGCGAAGGCTGGTTTGCTCAATGTGCCTCCGAAAGCTACAATTTGGAAGCATGAGGGAGCACAAAAAGTGCGGCGTTTCTGAGCCTTGGGGATTTATTTTGACGCTAATTTTTTTGGCTTCTGCAAACGCCGTAATCGCCCGGACCCCGCGCACTGTATCGCCTCCCACCAAGCTGTCATCTGCTGCAACCAAAATCGATCGGCAGGATGACTTCGTCAATTTCAAGCCGGCCCCTGATCTTGCCTTGCATCCTGAGGGCGAACGCAAGGCCGGGGCGCTCGCGCATTTTGTCGAAGGAATGGCGTTTGAGGAGAACGGCGAGATGGATCGCGCGCTGGAGTCGTATCGCAACGTGCTCAATGTCGATCCCGGGCAATCGGACCTCGCTTCGCGCGTGGCCGTTTTGCTGATACGGCAGGAAGACTTTCCACAGGCGATTGATGTTCTAAAGGACGCGATCAAAGCCAACCCGAACGATGCCGAGCCTTACCGGCAGCTCGCTTTCATCTATGCAAAATATCTGAAGAAGATGGATCAGGCGGTTGATTACGCGAATCGCGCTATCGCGCTGAATCCGCGAGACATAGAAACTTATCAGCGTCTGGTCGAAATCGAACTTGCCGCGGGCGAGGAGAAGAAGGCGCTCGAAGTTTTAGATCGCGCTGCAAAAGTTCGCAGCGACGACGCGAATTTCTGGGTGCGCCTCGGGAAACTTTACGCGGTTATTCTTTACAAAACTGACTCGCCACTGAAACCGGACGAATTAAAACGGGTCAACGAAGTTTTCAAAAAAGCAGCGGAGCACGCCAACGACGATCCGGCGGTGCTCAAAGATGTAGCGGATTACTACGCATCGTCGCAGCAACTAAAGGAGGCGATTGCGCTTTATCTCCGCGTGCTGGAACTGCAACCAGACGACGCCAACGCGCGAGAAAAACTGGCGACCGGTTTCATTTTGACGAATCAGCGTGGCAAGGCGGTTGAGATGCTCGAGCAAATTATCAAACAGCATCCTGAAAAATATCAGCCATATGATTTGCTTGCACAGGTGCTGGATGAAGAAGCGCGATCACTGCAGCGCGCCAACCGGCTTGACGAAGCCAAAGCGCAGTTTGCCAAAGTAGCCGCAAATTATGAGCAAAGTCTGCTGATTAATCCCAATCATGCCGGCACATATTTGCGGTTGGCGGAGCTGCTCCTGGGGCCTCTCAAAGATCCCGAACGCGCCGTGAAATTTCTGACGGAAGCGCGTCGCCGCTTCGCCGGCGCGCCGGAGATCGCTTATTATCTCGCGATTGCTCAGCGCGAAGCGAAACAAATCCAGCAAGCAGTCGCGACATTCGAGGAAGCGCTGCATGAAGCGGAGCTCGACCAAGACGATGAAATTATAAACGCGAAATTCTATTTTAATTACGGCGCAACAGCCGAGCAGGCAGGTTTGTATGAAAAGGCGGCGGATCTGCTTCGCAAATCAATCGCACTCGATCCCGCCAACGCGGCGGAAGCCTATAATTACCTGGGCTACATGTGGGCCGATCACAACATGCACCTGGATGAAGCCGAGGAGACGATCAGGCGCGCGCTGGAGATCGAACCCAACAACGGCTCGTACCTGGACAGCCTTGGCTGGGTTGAGTTTCGAAAGGGCAAATTTGATCAGGCCCTGGCCGATCTGCTTCGCGCCGCGAAAAACATCGACCGTGAAGACCCGATCGTCTTCGAACACATTGGCGACACGTATTTGAAATTGAATCGCGTGCCAGAGGCGTTGGAATCGTGGCAAAAAGCGCTGAAGCTCGATCCAAAAAATAAAAGCCTCGCCGATAAGATCGAGAGGACGAAGACCACGCTCAGTCAAGGTTTGCCGCCAAAGAGGAATCCAACTCAGTGAAGGATTATCCAACACCCTGGCAGCGCAAAACGATGTGGGCGGCCCTCACCGCTCTGTTTGTTGTTTTTCTCATCGTAATCGTCGGTGCGGCGATCTGGACCGGCGCCAGTATTCTCAGCTTTCTTCAGCCAATTTTGATCCCGGTCGCCATCGCAGGAATTCTTACTTATCTACTCGATCCACTCGTGACGAAAATGTCACAAGGAGGTCTGAATCGCACTAAAGCCGTGGCGCTTCTTTTCGCCATCGCCTTTTTTGCGCTGGGAGGGCTGGTGGCGTGGCTTGTTCCAATGATCTCGATCCAAGGCGCGAACTTCGCGAGACAAGTCCCTGCCTACACGGAACGCGCGCGCGATCGGATTGTCGATCTTATCTATCGATTTGACCAGACATTCGGATTACTTGGCGGGCAACACGGAAAGTCTCCGTCGAGCAGCTTTGCGAACTGGCTCATCGGCCCTGCTTCTCCTACTCCTCAGGCACAACCAACCGCGACGGCCCCGAAAGCTTTGGGGAGCTCGCCACAGCCGACTGCGTCGCCGCAAGCGATTTCGCGAGCGACTGAAACAATCGCGCCAAACCCATCGAAGCCCACCACCGCCGAACGCCAGCGCATTCAAGCGTACGTAGAAAAACAAATGCCAAATCTCCAGCGGGCGCTGCCGACCTTGATGGAGAAGTTCTGGGATATTTTACAGAAAAGCATTGGTGGATTTCTTGGGGTCGCGGGTTTTTTGCTGAGTCTCATTCTCGTGCCGATCTATTTATTTTTTCTTTTGAAAGAAAAACCGCGCATCGAAAAAAGATGGAAAGATTACCTGCCGCTGCGTGCATCGCCGCTTAAGGACGAAGTCGCGGAGGTCCTGTCGGAGATTAATAAATACGTCACCGCATATTTTCGGGGACAGCTGCTGGTTTGCGTGGTGGATGGTGTACTCATCGGTACTGTGCTCACCCTTTTCGGTCTCAATTTTGCGCCACTAATTGGTGTACTCGTTGTGATCCTTACCATGGTCCCGTACATCGGGATAATCATCTGCTGGGTGCCGGCTGTCCTTATTGCTGCTTTTCAATGGGGCGATTGGCTCCACCCCATTGGTGTAACGTTGATTTTCATCGTGATACAAAATCTCGAAGGCATTTTTTACGCCCCGCGCATCGTCGGAAACTCGGTCGGCCTGCATCCAATGACGGTGATCGTGTCGATCTTTGTCTGGGGCCTGGTAATTGGCGGGGTGCTCGGCCCCCTCGTGGCCGTGCCGCTGACCGCAACTATCAAGGTCTTGCTGGCCCGGTACGTCTGGGGTCCTCGTTTGCGGGAGGAAGTCATGGAATCAATCGAAGAAGTTCCTGTGGTTGAAGAATCTGAGGCAGCGACGCACTCTTAGGTCTCGTGAGTTGGCGACGCTGAGTGTGATTACATTCTTGCCAAGCACGAAGAGAAGACGCGGCCCGCGGCGTTTTATCTTTTTAATTGCCGCATTCACACTGGCTACTCTGCTGGCCATTGTGTTCTTCAATTACGCGCCAAGACTGTACCGAGACTGGCGCCAAAACCGTTTGCTGGATCGAGCTGCTTCGATGCTGCAGGAGCACAAATTCAATGAAGCAGCCCAGACAGCGCGAGAAATAGTAAAGCTGCATCCAGACGCTCTGCCGGCATATTACATCCTGGCGGAAGCGGCGGAAAAACAAAACCTCGAGGAAACCGTGTCGTGGCGCGCGCAAATCGCGCGATTGCTTCCGCAAGACGCTGAGAGTCAGCTCAATCTCGCCTCAGCCGCGCTGCGCTTTGGGGAGCTGGATCTCGCGCGCAAAGCGCTCGATCGCGTGCCTGCTGCTGATCGGGACAGAGCCGCGTTTCACGTTGTCGCGGGGTGGCTGGCCCGTGCTCAAGGAAATGTAGCCGAGCAAGAGCAGCAATTCGCCGCCGCTGTCAATAAGGAGCCAGGCAACGATCTTTACCAGTTTAATCTCGCGGTGCTGCAAATCCATTCCATTGACGCGCAAAAGAGCGCAAAGGCACGCAACACCCTCGACCGGCTCAGTAAAATGGCCCCTTTTCGGACCGGCGCGTTACGGGCGTTGCTTAATGATGCTGTCGAACGCAACGACCTCGCCGCCGCGGACAACTTTGCGCAACAGCTTCAGATGTCGCAGCAGGTCACATTTGGCGATTATCTCCTCTGCTTGAACTTTTACCGAAAACTCGATGAGAAAAAATTCCGTCTTTTGCTCGAACGAGTGAAGCCATTTGCGGTGCGCAATTTGTCCGATCTGGCCTCGCTCATGAACTGGATGAATGAAAACGGACTTGCTGGCGACGTTGCCAGGTGGATCGATAAGTTGCCGCCAGAGAAACTTAGTTCACCGCGTGTTTCCATCGCCGTTGCGGACACATACGCGACCTTAAAAAACTGGTCGCGCCTGAAGCGCTGGACGAGCAGCGGATCATGGGACGAATCCGACTACCTCCGTCTCGGTTATCAGGCAATTGCGGCGCGGCAGTTACGGCGAACAACCGAGAACGCTGAATTCGAGGCCCTTTGGCGTTCCGCTGAGCAGGCGACAAAAGCGCTGCCGGGACGTGAACTTGATCTCGCTCGCCTTGCTTCGAAATGGAATCTGCCGTCTGAATCCGAAGAACTGTGGCTGCGCCTCGCAAAAAACCCACCGATGCGCCGTGAGGCGCTCGACGCGCTCCGGCGGCTTTATCGTACAAAAAATGAAACCGAAAAATTATACGAAATTCTCCAACGACTGCATGAAAGCTCTCCGAAAGAGGCGCCGATCACAGCAGATCTCGCGCGACTCGGCCTCAATCTCGACCAAAATAACAAACAATCGCAGGACCTCGCCAAAGAGGCCTACGATCAAGCACCGAGCGAAGCCAACTGCGCCGTCACTTACGCGTTTGCGCTCGATCGGCTTGGTCGTAACGCGGAAGGTCTCGAGATCATAAAAAAGTTACCATCGAACCAATTACATGATCCGCACGCAGCCGTTTATGTTGCGCTGTTGCTGGCCAATGCAGACCAAGTCGAGGCAAAGGATTACATCGCCTCAACGGATGAAACGAAGATTTACGTCGAAGAAAAAAAACTGCTCGATGAAGCCAGAGCCAGGCTCGCTGCTG
>QHOD01000004.1 GCA_003218615.1 Verrucomicrobiota bacterium | reverse complement strand
GTGAAGTGGAGCCGGGTCTGACGATGGCGCACGCCTTGCGAAACGCCAGCGTGCGATCGGTTAACATCTCGCTCGATACATTATCTCGAGGCGTTTATTCGCAGATCACGGGCCGTGATTTACATTCACAGGTTCTCGACGGGATCGACGCGGCAATCGCAGCCGGGTTCGACCTAATAAAATTGAATTGTGTTCTTATGCGCGGTCGGAATGAGGACCAATTAATCCCGCTGATAGAATTCGCCGCCACGCGCAATTTGATTCTCCGTTTTATTGAGATGATGCCGGTCAGTACGAGCGAAGTTCTGGACGATAAAAATTTCATGTCGATCTTTGAGGCGAAACGGTCGATTGAGTCACATTACGGCAACCTGATTCCGGAGCCGGAGTTTCGAACAAATGGCCCGGCCAGTTATCATCAAATCGCAGGACGCCAGCAGCGCATCGGGTTCATCGGGGCGATGACGAACCTTCATTTCTGCGAGAGCTGCAACAAACTTCGTCTCACCTGCGATGGGAAATTGCGCCCTTGTCTCGGGAGCTATCTCGAGTTCGACATTATGAAGCCGTTGCGCGCCGGCGCGAGCGATGACGAGTTGCGCCAGTTTTTTCTCGATGTGGTAGATCGAAAACCTGAGCAGCACGATTTTCGCAATAATTACAAGCCAGGCCGCAAAATGGTCGCAATCGGTGGTTGATAGATGACGGGTCTCTCACACATCGACCCCGACGGTCGAGCGCAAATGGTCGATGTCTCAGCCAAACCGCTCAGCGCCCGGACGGCGGTTGCGACAGGAAAAATTCGGCTCCAGCCCGAAACGCTCGATTTGATTTCCAAAGATCAAATCGCAAAGGGCAACGTCTTCGCGACTGCCCGGATTGCCGGGATTCAAGCGGCGAAAGATACCGCGCATCTCATCCCCCTTTGCCACACCCTGCCGCTGAGCGAAATTAAGATCGACATCGTAACGTCGCAGGGTGGCGCTGAAGTAATTTGCACCGCGCGGACGGTTGCACAGACCGGTGTGGAGATGGAAGCCCTCACCGGCGTCAGTGTCGCGCTCCTCACCATCTACGACATGTGCAAGGCAGTGGACAAAGAAATGCAAATTTCAAAAATCCGATTGCTCAAGAAAACAAAGCGCACTGTAGCGGCGGTCTATGACCGCCGAAACCAAAATAAACGGCGCTCATAGAGCACCGCTGCAATTAAAAATGCAAATAGCCGTTGGCATCATTACCATCTCAGATCGTGCCAGCGCCGGCGACTACCAGGATCTCGGCGGACCGGCGCTGAAACGGGTGGCACAACAAGCGGGCTGGCAGGTTGTTTCCGAGGCGATCGTTCCGGATGATGAAGCGCGCATTCAGGAGACAATTCGCTCCTTTTCCCGGCAAGGATGCGCCTTGATCCTCACGACCGGCGGAACAGGAATTGGTCCGCGTGACGTTACGCCAGAAGCGATCCGCGCAATCATGCGCGTCGAGCTTCCCGGCTTCGGAGAAATAATGCGCGCTGAATCGATGAAGGTCACGCCCAACTCGATTTTGTCCCGCAGTCTCGCGGCGATTGTCGATCTTTCGCTCGTGATTGCTCTTCCGGGAAAACCGAGCGGCGCCGTGGAATGCCTGGGCTTTGTGCAAGGCGCAATCACGCACGGAGTCGCGCTCGCGCAGAACGTGCCGACCTCGTGCTGATTTTTTAGTCGGGATAAATAAGCAGTCGCATTAATTGTCTGCCGTAGTTCGTGAGATGCGCGTTTTCGCCGTGCCCGGAAATTACGTCACGAGTCAAAGAGGAATAATCGATCGAGCTTTTTTTAACATAGCTCAGCTCCGGCTGCGTTACTTGTTGGTCGCTTGGTTCAATTTTTAGGGGCACACCGGAGCGCGCAAAAGAGACTTCCCATGAGGATTTCTGGTTCCGGGCGCCCGCCACCAGCATCCAAGGATAGAGCTTTGGCAGCTCGAAATGCGGCGATTTAGGCAGGCTCACTTTGTAGAATACCTCTTCCCTGCTGAGGAACTCGGGAATGGTGAGCGCGGGATTTTTGCGGAGCGCAAGAAAGAGCCGCGCGATATCAAGACCGGCAAGATTGATGCCGTTGTAAATGCCATTGTGATTGGGATCGTTTCTAAAGAATGCGTTGTACCACGTCTCGAATTGATGACTGAACATCAGATTCAATTCCAAGTGGAGATGTGCGCGCGCCTGATTCAATCCGGCCCCGGTGTAGCCCATCACGGCGATATGCTGGCCGCGTTTCACCGTATCGCCGGTCTGCACGGCGATTGAACTCAGATGTCCGTACAAACTGTAGTAATCAGAGCCTTCCCAGTGGTGCTCGATCACGATGTATTTGCCGTAGTTGGAGTAGCGGGGCACGAGGTTGGTGTGGACGACTTGTCCATCGGCTATAGCCCGCACTTCGTCGAGAGGTTCGCCACGCGCATCGCGGTGCAGGGCGCGAATGTCGATGCCTTCGTGGAACCGGGTGTAAACGATCCCTGCTGACGTCTCCATGGGATCACGCACAAAACCGTACTGACCCCCTTCCCACGGCGTGGACTTCACTCCTTTGTAATTGCGCTCGATATATTGGTAAAATGCGGGACCGTCACCTCTGAAAAGCGCGTCGTTGTCAGTTGGCAGGGCAAGATCGACGACAGTTCCCGCAGTCTGACCGATCATGGGAAAATGGAAAACGAGAACAACCGAAAATGCCGCTGCCAGTGACCGCATGGCCCAATTATCGCTTGCGCTGGCCGATTAGCCGCCAATCTCTTTTCATCGAGTCAATATCGGCTGCAGTTAGTCCAGAAGCGATGTAGATTTTTCCATCGGAAACGCGCTTGTCGATTTCAAGCTGGGTAATTAGGCGGCCATTGATGAGTACAAAGAGGAAACTGCCCCGGCGCTCGATGCTCAAGGTGTCGAGCATGATCTTTCCGTGTTCATCAAGTTGCAACAGCGCGCCATAAGTTCCGTCTTTGGCCGTATAAGGATAATATGCGATGACGTCACGCTCGGAAATGCGCGGTATTTTTTCGATCGCAACATTTTTCCCGGAAAGTTGTGCGCGAACTGACGTTGCGAATATCTCGGTATCCTGTGGATTAGCTTGTGCGTGCACCCGGAAGATGCAGTGCCGTGGTTTTGCGGCCCAGACAGTTTTCTGGGCGGCGGGCAACGCGAAAAGCGTGCAGATCGCAAGCGCACAGAGATTCTTCATGCCGATTGATAAAGAGTTTGACAGGATTTGCAACGTTTGCTGTTTAACCCGCTCATGAGGCGACGCTTTGCATTACTGCTTCTGATAGTCGGGATCATCGGGCACACGTTTGGCCAGGATGCCGCTCCTACGACAACGCCGCAAAGACGCAGTTGGTTGGGCCGCATTCTCCATCCATTTTCTTCCGAACCGATTCCGCGATACAAAGATCCGAGATTGCGCGGCCTTGGACTTGATCTTCAGATTACTCCCCAGACCATTAAGCTCTCAGAAGTCCGCCAGCTCGCCATCAAAGTGACGGTTACGAACCAGTCTAAGCGCCCCATTCCTCTCGATTTTCCGACCAACCAGCGAATCGAAATTTATTTGAGAAACTCGACGGGAGACATCCTGACGAAGTGGTCCGACAATCACGCCATCACCCAAAAGTCTGCCCTGGTCTTGATCAATCCGCAGGAGCACGTCGAATACAACGAAACGATTGCAACGCGCGATTTGACGCCGAATAAAGTTTTTATCGCCGAGGTTTTCTTTCCCGCATATCCTGAGTTACGAATCCGGCAAAAATTTCTGGCTGTGCCGTGAGAGAGTTGATAGTCGAGGCTGATGGTTGATAGAGTCGAATCGTGTCGGTCAATCAATTATCAACCAGAACTTATCAACTCTTCTCAGATTACCACACCCATCCCCAGGGACATCGGGTGCAGCTTTACACGCAAGCGTTGCTTCAGCCTTGGGCGGAGCGGGCGCGCAAAATGGCATTAACCGACATTGCCTTCACCGATCACGACCGTTATCATACGGGCATCGATTTTGATGAAATCGACCGTCTCCGGGAAAGAAACCCCGATCTGAAATTCCGCGCTGGCATCGAACTGGATAACGATCCAATTCACTCAGCGGCCGGCCGAAAATGGATCGAGCAACATTGGAACAAGCTCGATTTTGTCCTGGGCTCGGTTCATTTCCTCGATCGCGCCGATCAAATGTTCGACAGCGTGCCGGTCGGCGCGGAACAATTCGAGGGCAGCAGTATCGACGCCATTTACGCCGATTACTTTCGGCGTGTCCGCGAAATAGCCGCGACTGGGCTTGTCGATTGTCTGGCCCATCTCGATCTTATCAAAATCCACGGTCATCGGCCGGATACAGAGATCGACGCGATGGTCAACGAGACGCTCGATCTTATTCGTTCGCGCAATCTCGCGGTTGAGCTTTCCACCGCTGGATGGCGCAAGCCCGTAAACGAACTTTATCCCGCGGACCGAATCGTCGAACTCTGTCTGGAGAAAAGGATTCCTTTCACGACTGCCTCCGACGCGCATTCGCACGCGCAACTTGGCGATCATTTCCCGCGTCTCGCAGAGAAGATGTCGATCTTCGGGATTCGCGAAGTGTGCGTTTTCGAAAAGCACAAACGCAAGATAGGCGGTGTATGCGCAACATCACCGTAGCGACAGCCGTGCCGGCTGCTTTCATTCAAACCGCGCGCTATAGCTGAAGATCGAGCTGGGATCGGTCTTGGTCCGATAATGTCTTTTCAGTTTCGGAAGGCAGCGGCAAATCAAATCCGAGACGGCTGGCGAGGCGCTGGCATGTTTCGGGCGCAAATCCTTCGAAGTGGTTGCTTACAAATGCCCAGACATTGCGCAGCTCCGAAAGATGCCGCTCGATTTTGAGCGACCAGCTTTCAAGGGCGGCCTCCCGCTTCCACAGCAGTTTTTCGTAACGATGGACGTGGCCTCCATCGACATCGTATTTCGTTGCGTAATCGCCGAGCAAACGGAGATAGAGGAAATCCGCGGTCCGCGGCAGGAATTCGAACGGAGCAAGATTTCGTTCGTTGAGCGGAGTCGTGTCAGCCCACACCCAGCAAATGCGATATTTCTCCAGAAGACCAACGATCTGCGGCCGATGCCATCCAGCATGACGAAATTCAATCGCGAAACGGAAATCGCGGGGCAATTGTGCAAGAAATGCACGCAGGGCCGGTTTGCCGTCTTTTGGAGCAAAGGACGGCGGGAGTTGGATGAGAATGACCCGGAGCTTCGGTGCGAGCGGGGCAATGGCGCGGAGGAATGAGTTTAACTCTGCTCTGCAATCGCGCAGGCGACAGGCGTGCGTGATCTCGCGGGGGAGTTTACACGTGAAACGAAAGGTGGCAGGGGTCATCTCGACCCAGCGGCGAATGGTATTTTCCGCGGGCGCAGCATAAAAGGTTGAATCTATTTCCACGGCCGGGAAGTGGTTGGCGTAGAATTCGAGCCATTGAGAGTCCGGCAAATCCGACGGATAAAAAGTACCGCGCCAGTCTTCAAAGCTCCACGCACATGCACCGATGCGTATTTTTTTCTGATCGGTCAGATTCAAGCGAGATTAGGAAATTAATCGGTTTCGCGCCTTCGAAAAGCTGTTACTCTAAAAATCGGAGGTGAATAGCCAGCCGTCGGGTTCGTGTTCGAGTGGCTGCTGAACTTGACGGAACGGATAAGTTAAATACTCTGCCACACCCCATGAATTTCTTCGTTCGTGCCATTCTACTTGTTACTGCTGCCGCCCTGATTTTGCCGGAATCAGGCGTGGCCTCGATCATCTTTCAACCGGGCAAAAAAGCGAAGTTTGTAGCGCCTGGGGACGAAGAAATAAGCGAGACCGCACTAGAGTTGTATCAGATTGGGCAGAGTGCCGAAAAGCAAGGCAACGTGAAACGAGCGATTCACGCGTATAAGGACATTGTGCGGCGGTATCCCAAAGATGCTCTTGCGTCCAGTGCCCTGTATCGCGCGGCGCAGCTGCAGGAACAGCTGCATGATTATCTCCCAGCGGCCGACTCGTATCGCCAGCTGGTCGAAAGATATCCTGCCAGCCCGCACTTCGATGAAGCAATCGAGGCACAGTTTCGCATCGGCGAAATTTATTTGGCCGGGAAGAAGTTGAAAATCCTTGGCATCCCGATTGCGTCGTCGCTGGATCGCGCGGTGACTATTTTCGCTAACGTTGTTCGGACAGCGCCCTACGGAAAGTACACAGCGCGAGCGCAATTTGACATTGGCCTCGCGCGCGAGAAACAGCACGTACCCGAGATGGCAATCGAAGCTTACCAGGCGGTCGTGGACAAATTTCCAAACGAACCGGTGGCGGCGGATGCGCAATATCAGATCGGTTATATCTGGTTTAGTGCGGCGCGAACTGGCACAAAAGATTTTGCGGCCACGACCAACGCCAAAACGGCTTTCCAGGATTTCCTATTTCACTATCCAAACAGTGAGAAAGCAGCACAGGCCCGCGCAAACATGGCGCTTCTCGAGCACAAGGAAACAACTAGTTCCTACGAAGTGGCCAAGTTTTATGACAAACAGAAATATTATCGCGCCGCTGTCATCTATTATAACGAGGTAATTCGTCAGCAGCCAGGATCAATGGAAAGCGATCACGCCAAGAAACGGATCGACGCGTTGCGCGCAAAGGTCGGCGATGCCGCGCTTCAACCTGCTCTTGCGACGGCAGAGGCTGCCAAGAAAAAGGGGAATGCGCGTGAAACACGGATGGCTAAAAGTGGATCGGCAAAGCCGGGTCCGGCAAATAACGAAGCTCCGTTGCCGGCACCGGAGACCGATGTTTCGTTGCCTCCCCCGGCTTCACTCGCACCCGACACCACAACTGCGCCTGCAACCCTGTTGGTTCCACCGAGCACGAGCCCGAGCTCCGATACGTCTCCCGCCCCTGCGACGTCGCCCTCTCCAGAAGCGTCCGCCTCACCGGCGCCGTGAAAGCCTCATTTGCGGCAGTATTTGCCTGCGTCACCCTCAGTGGTTGCCTCGGCTACCACGTCGGGCCGGTAAAGCCATATTACCTTCGGGACGTTCACACAATTGCTGTCCCGACCTTCAAAAACCGCACCCTCGTCCCGCGCATCGAAGTATTGGTCACCGATACAGTTATCAAGCAGCTGCAACAAGATGGGACGTTTCAGGTTGCGAGTGACGGCAACGCAGACGCTACTTTAACCGCCGAGATAGAGCGCATCAACCGAAGCCCGGCGCGTTCCGTGCGGGGTAACGTCCTGGCTACGACCGAGTTTAATCTGGCCTTGGTCGTGAGATACACGCTGATTGGGCGGGACGGTAGCCTGCTGGTGTCGCGGGCCGAGGCTGTTGGAGCGACCAGCTTTTTTGTTGGTACGGATGTGACTACAGATGAGCGGCAAGCATTGCCCCTCGCTACCGAAGACCTTGCCACCAGGTTAGTCAGCCAGCTGAGCGAGGGCTGGTGATGACTGATGAAAGGTGAAGAACGGCTTTGGTCGATCCTCAATGACAAACTTGATAATCTGCGTATTGCCAATCGTTTGCCTGAGGCAATTCGCATTGCTGAAACGGCGCTCGAAATTGCCAAGCGCGCTTTTCCAGGGGCCGGGATGCCGCTGGCGACCAGCTTCGAAAAGTTAGGGCAGCTCCTCGATCAAAGCGGAGACCGTGCTGCGGCCAGAGCGCATCTGCTAAAGGCACATGCGATCCTGGAGAAGGTAAAACCACCGGATCAGCGCGCCATCTTCCGCTCCGCCCGTCGGTTGGCGTTCTTATGCGATAATCTCGGTCAAACAGAGGAGGCGATCGGCTTCTACGAGAAAGCGATCGCGGCGGGTACTCAATTTGAAGACCTCCCTTACTCAGATCTGGGCACGATGTTAAACAATATTGCGCTTATCTTCCGCAAGTCGGGGCGGCAGAAAGCGGCGGAACCCTACTATCTGCATGCTTTGCAGATTTACGAGAAGCAGCTGGGGCCCGATCATGCCGATGTAGCGTCCGTCCTAAACAATCTGGCCGTCTTTTACACTAACGAACGCCGGTACACGGAGGCGGAGAAAATACACCTTCGTGCGCTGGCTATTCGCGAGAAACTTTACTCGTCCGCGCACCCGGACATTGCACAATCAAAGTGCAACCTTGCGGTGCTCTATCATTCGCGTGGCGATTACGAGAAAGCAGCTGAGTTTTATCGCGCTTCACTCAAGACTTGGGAGGAGACAAACGAAAAGCCCTCCGAAGACTATGAGATTGTCGTCTCGAATTACGCCGATCTTTTGCGTTCTCTCGGCCAGGTGCGTAAGGCGCACCAATTGGAAATCCGTGCGCGCAAGAGGCGCTCAGGCTAATTTTTAACTACTGATCGCTCGCCCTCCTGTCACAAGATCAACATCGTTGGTTTAACCTTGCAGCTTACACGCGCATGCGCATTGTAGCGGCCACTGCCTTTTGCTCGCGTGGCGGAATTGGCAGACGCGTACGGCTCAGGACCGTATGGGGAAACCCGTGGAGGTTCGAGTCCTCTCGCGAGCACTCCTAGCGGAGTAGCAGGAACGAAGAGCTGTCAGTTCGAAAATGGGCTGACTTACTTCTTCGCAGCTTTCCTTCTTGCTGCCCAGCGTGCTTTCATTAGCTGGGAAAGTCTTTTCCGTCCGGCGGCAGTGATTCCACCCTTCTTCCTGGCGGGAGTTGTTTTTCTGCCCGCCTTTAGCTTTGCCCAGCGAGCTCTGGCGGCAGCCGCAAGTTTCGCCCGAGTCGCGGCCGACATCCGTCGGCGGCCTCCGGGGCTTGAGGAGCTTGCCGGAGCACCTCTCAGGATTGAGGACAGACGTCTTTCCAACGCATCGATTTGCCGGCGAACCGAAACGGCTTCTTCTAAAGCTGCAACAGATATATCCATGAATGGTGAGATAGCCGGAGTTGGGTGCCATGGCAATCAACTTTTGCAACAAATCAAATGTTCCAAAGTTTTGCCGCGGCTTCCGTGCGTTACTACATCTGGGTAATAACCAGAAAAAGGAGGAGCGGTTGTAGAATTGCAAGTTCATAGTGAGTCCGTTTATGATGACGAACGCCAGTATCGCGACACAACCCGAGCGGGTCCGGCAGATGTTCGCGTCCATCGCTCGACGCTACGATCTGGCGAATCACATGCTCAGTTGCGGCGCGGATTTTTATTGGCGAAAACGTGCCGCGGAAATAGTCGGCAACTGGCAGCCGAAGAAAATTGTCGATCTTGCCACGGGCACTGGAGACTTGGCACTCGCGCTACAAAGAAAATTACCGGCTGCGGAAATTGTTGGAGTTGATTTTCTGCCGGAGATGTTGGAGCTGGCGAAGCAGAAAGGCGTGCGGCAAACCATTGTGGCTGACGCGATGAGACTGCCATTTGCCAATTCTTCGTTTGATTGCGTGACAGTTGCCTTTGGTTTGCGCAACATGGAAGAGTGGGGCGGAGCGCTGCGCGAAATGGCGCGCGTGCTTAGAACCACTGGCCATTTGCTTGTTCTTGAGTTTTCTCTCCCTCGATTGTCGATCCTTCGCGGCTTTTACCGCTTTTATCTGCATCGATGCCTGCCGCTTCTCGGTTCCTTTCTCACCTGGCAACAGAAGGCTTATGATTACTTAGGCGAATCAATCGAGGAATTTCCGAGCGGCCAGCCCATGCTTCAATTGATGGAAGCCAATGGCTTCGGCAATGCTATTGCAGAACCGCTCAGCGGCGGCATCGTGACGATCTATACGGCGGATAAGTAGGGGCGAGGCGATTGACTTCAATCGCCCCTACCTGGGCGTCGCTGTAGGCGTTGCGCTCATTGACGAAACCGATGATGCGCTCGCGCCGGGTGCTGGCGTAGGACTCCCCGGCACAACGGCAAGCGGCAACCGGAGCGTGTTAAAATCGGGATCGCTGACGACAAACGTGCCTTCGCGTTCGTCTGCGCGCGCGAACCATGTTCCGTCGCCGTCCTTGCTGCCAATCAAGAGCTTGTGAGAGCTCTTGTCGTCTAGCGAAGTGGTGAATGTGATCGCGAGCTGCGGTTTATCGAAGCCTTGCTGCGGCGCGGTTGCCGCGACCCAGCGCACCGCATGCAAGTTCGACAACGTGGTAAGCAACGATTCTAGATTCGTCTGGTTAATCGATCCGCCTCCGTTCACCCAGGTCCATTCACCTTTCGCGTTGCGCACAAGTGATGACTCATTGTTTGCAGCCACGCTCAAACGATGAATCTGCTCCGGTTTAAATTTAAAGATCCACAACTCCTGCCACTGCAAAGGATCAGTGGAAAGTCGGTCTAGCAGGCTGCGGCGGACCGCGACAACGAACGGTTCATCGCCAAGCCGCGCGTAAACATTATCGCCATCTGCTTTTCCAAAAACAATGGTAGCAAAGGGCTGCTCACCCGCTTTGGTCTCGGCAGTATTCTCCGAGGCGAAGGAACTGAACGTCAATTGCAGTTGCGGTTTATCGAGGCCGTATTTCGGCAAATTGGAGGCGACGTCTTCAACGAATCGTGTCAGCTGCTCATTTTGTAACGTCTCGATGAGACGCCGCACCTCCCCGGAATTTGCCGGCGCGTTCTTCCGGCTGACGATCGTCCAGTTCTCACCTTTGCGCGCCAGCACGGTCTTGCCCTTACCCGGAGCATCAATTGTGATCCGATCAAGAATGTTTGTGTCGATCCGGACCAAATGGCGATCGCGCAAGTCATTTGGTTTGGTGTCGAGAACCTCCTCGATCTTCTTTGGCAGCGTGTAAACGAATCCACGCGGGGCGAACCGCACATACAGCTGGTCTTTTTCTTTTTCCGGCACACCGCCGATCTGCAGCAGCTGTCCCCGTTTATCTTCCTGTGTAAATAGCGTGATCGCGCCGCGCGGTTCCGCCAATCCATAAGCGTGGAGATCGCCGTGGTCGTCAGCCACGAATTGCTGAATACGGGCGGTGGTGACCTGCGCGATCAGATCCGCAATTTTTTGATCATCGCCGCGCGCGCGAAGCGGCTTCACGATATCCCAGTGATCGCCTTTTTTCTGAAGCTCCATTTCACCGGCAGGCGTCTTGAGTACAACGCGCGTAATCTGCGCAGTGATTAGGTCGGTTAATTTTCGGTCGCGAAACTCTTCCGGCTTTCTATCGACATCCTTCTTAACCGATTGTCCGGCGAGAAAAGTTTCTTTCGAGTTATCAAAACGCACATACATCCTGCCTTCCAGGACCGCGTCTTTTCCGAACAGAATTTCGGGTGGTCTATCTTGGCCGACTAATTTGAGCTTCAGCTTCGGCTTGTTCAGGCCGTACTCGTTCAGTTTGTTTTTGTCGGCCTCGATTTCTTTTGCCGGAATCGTCCCGTCCTTCTGCCAGTTCTCCAAGTCTGACAGCAGATTCTCGATCAAAGAAGCGTCTGCCTGGTCTTTGATCGGCGTCTCGAGGCGCCATTTGTTGTCGCGGCGCCGCATCTCGATTTTTTCGTCACCATTTTGAATGATGACGCCATCGATTTTGGCTCGATCGAAGTTGACCACGTTCTGCGCCTGGCGTTTGGCCTCTTCCGTGCTCGGCTGTTTAAGCTCAAAAAATCTGAAGTAGGCGAAAACCGCCAGAACAATCGCAGCTAGAACAAAGGTGGTCCTCCAATTCATAGATGCGCTCTACGAATTAAACGCGCCGCTGCCACCAAACCGCTGCCCCGAGTGCCGCAAAAATGAGCGGCATGCCGACTAGGACGATCCAGCGCAGATTACGCAACGCGTCTTCATTCAGAGTGAAGATGAGAGGTTTGGAAATTTTCGGTGCGATCCCGATCAACTGCTCGCGACTGAGCAGCCAGTTCACGCTGCCGGAGATGAAATCGAGCGCCTGCTGATCCTGTGTGACCGCATTGTCCTGAACGAAAATCGCGTTGCTTACAACGACTAGTCGCGACGAATTCATCTGCACGCGCTCGTCCGCGCTTGCACCTCTTTCCACGGCGGCGCCAATCGTCGGTGGAGCGCCAGCAGCTTTAGCATCGGTCTGAAATTTCGCCTGGTTGTCCGAATTGTAATCCGTCTCGGCAAAATAGCCTTTCTCCGCCTGGATTAACGGATCGAGGCGAACATTGGCCGCGCGCACGCGGTCAGGCTCAAGCGTGAGCGAACATGTGCCCCCAAAAAAAAGCGCACGCACGTCGGCCAGACGTTTTGTGACCGGGTTGCCGCCCAGGAAATGGGCCTGCACATCGCGGGTGAGGGCCAGTTCCTGGATTCCGGTGCGCAAGAAAACCATCAGCCGGTCGTCATTCACTTTGACGCCAAGCTCGCTCAGAAAGGCATCCAGCTTTGGTGTCTTTGCTGCGGGATCGAGGAGCAACAGAATTCGTCCCTGTTTGTCCCAGAAGTCGCGCAATAATTTCATTTCGCGATCGGAAAAATCGTATTGCGGCCCGATCATCAGGATCGTCTTCAATTCCGCGGGAATTGCGCCGACGTCGAAAAGATTCAACTCCTGGAACTTGATGTTCTCGCTCTCAATGAACGCCTTCAGCACGGAGATGGTGGTGTTTTCAGAGAGCGGTGGTTCCTTGTGACCGATCACGTAGCCGAGAGTGTTTTTCTTTCCTTCCACGAGGTCCATCATCGCGCTCGTGATTGCCTGTTCGCCTTTAAATGCGCTGACCCGCGGGCCTTCGCCGAAGGCCATCCCGCTTTGATCTATGTCAGCCATCTCGGACGCCTTAACGGTTTTGTTGCGGCCCTGGTAGTCAATGACCAGAAGACTTTCGTCGCTGACGACTTTGTACTTGTCGAACAATTCTTTAGCGCGAGAAAGATTGCGCTCGGGATCGATGTGCTCGATGTCGATCTTTCCTTTCGCGGCGTACTGATACTCGGTCAGCAAATTCTGCACGTCCGCCGTGATCGGGGTGCTGGGCGAAAAGAAGACCACGATACGCATCTTCCCTTTGATTGTCTTGAGGAAACGCTTCGTTTTGTCCGAGAGCGCGTATTTTTGATCGCGGGAAAAATCCCAACGCGCGTAATGCTTGAAAGCGATGGCATTCACCATTCCCGCGAGAAACAAAATGAGAACGATTTGCGCGAGCACATTAAAACCGATCTGAACGCGGCGGATTTTCTTCGGACGTCTTTGCGGCATTGCCTCGTCACCCATTCGTCACAGCCTCCATTTGCGTGATTGGAACGCCTGATGGGTGAGCGCCAGCATCACGACTGTCATGCTCAGGTAGAAAACGATCGGGCGCGTATCGATCACGCCGCGCGAAAATGTTCCCATGTGCTCGATGGCGGAGAAATAGCCCAGCAGGTCGCGCGTCGCTGAGCTGACGTCGAGAAGAATAAACTGAACAAGCCCAAGAAAGAAGAGCAGCGTAATCGCGCAAAAAGAAATAATCGCGGCGATGATTTGGTTCCTGGTCAGAACGGATGCGAGGCAACCGATCGAGAGATAGAACATGCCGAGCAACAAAAGCATTAAATAGGAACCCGAATATGCTCCCGCAGAATGGGCGGCAGCTTGTCCGGTAATTTTCTGAAAAATTAGAAAATAGAACGCCGGCGGAACCCAGAGGACCAGATAAAAGACCAGTGCTCCGAAAAATTTTGAGAGCACAACCTGCCAGTCGCGCACGGGCGCGGTCATGAGTGGCTCGATCGTGCCGAGTTTAAATTCCTCTGCGAACAAGCGCATGGTGATGAGCGGAAAAATCAAGACAAACGCAAACCAGAAGAAGACCGAGTTAAAAAACGCTTCCTGCACCGTGTATTGGACCTGGCGCTGGTTCATGAAGGAAACTTGAAAATAAAAATCCACGCCGGCAATGATCAGGAAAAAAATGAGAACGACGTAGGCGATCGGCGAGTGAAAATAGCTGCGGACCTCGCGCAAGAGCAGAGTGTAAAACTTACGCATTGATCCTCCCGAACGACGATGTCGATCTTCTATGCTTCATCTATATCGAATCGGAGTGTGTGATCTCCACGAACACATCCTCGAGCGTTGCGCGACGTTGAGTTAGTTCGCGCACGGTCCAATGCCGATCGGTAGCAAGCCGAAAAATTTCCTCGCGCACGTCAACGCCTGACTCCACCCGTAATGAAAATATTTTCCATTCGCCGTCTACATCGACAATTACATCCCGGACACCTGAAATTTTCTTCAGTTCTTCGACGCCGTTATCAGGGCCCACTTTGGCTTCGACGACCACGCCACCAGCCTGCCGGATTTTCCCGAGCAAATTTTCCGGCGTATCGCACGCCTCGATCCGCCCCTTGTGAATGATGATGACTCGACTGCATGTCATCTCGACCTCCGGCAGAATGTGCGTTGATAGTAAAATCGTGTGCTGTTTGCCCAAATTTTTGATGAGCGCGCGCACCTGGCGAATTTGATTTGGATCGAGACCGATGGTCGGCTCGTCGAGAATGAGAAGATCGGGCTCGTGCAAAAGCGCGTCCGCCAGGCCGACTCGCTGCCGGTAACCCTTCGAGAGGGTGCCGATCAATTTTTTCTCTACTTCTTTAAGACCGCAAAGCTCTTTTACATCTCCAACTCGCTCCATGAGACGGCGGTGCGGGACTCCTTTCAGCGCGGCACGATAGTCGAGGTATTCTGTTACGCGCATATCGTTATAGAGCGGCACATTTTCCGGCATGTAGCCGAGATGCGCCCGGGCCTGGAGCGATTGCTCAAAAACATCGTACCCGGCGACGGTGGCGCGACCTGAAGTGGGCGGCATGAAACTGGCTAAAATGCGCATCGTAGTAGTTTTGCCGGCGCCGTTCGGCCCCAGAAATCCCATGATTTCGCCCTGGCCAACTTCGAAATTCAAATCCTGGATCGCAGCCTGTCCGGCGTAGCGTTTGGTCAGATTTTCAACCTTAATCATTGCGCGACATTTCCATGAGACAATCGAACCGTAATTGCGTTGCGATTTTTTTTAATCAACGCCCTGTCATGGTTAACCTTGCAATTTGCTGAGTCTGTCCGCCTGCCTGGATTACACCGATCGTGAACTCTACACTAGTGCCACTTCGCACCAGTCCAAGCAGGTCTTCGACTTGTTTGACAGAGTTTGCTTCGGATTTGCCAACGCGGTAGATGACCAGTCCGCGTTGGACACCTGCGTCATCTGCGGGGCTCCCCGGTTCGATCGCGGTAATGAGCACACCGTGGCCTCGTGCATAGCCCAGCGCGTCGGTTAATTCTTCGCTCAAATCCTGCAATTGCATTCCAAATAATCGCTCGGCGTTGGACGTCGACGTCTCGCTGGTTGCGGGTTGTTTCTTTTCTTCGGGCTGCTTCTGCGCAACTCTTTTAAAGCGAGCAACGCTTTCGCGTACGGCATCTGCCGGAATAGCAAAACCGAGTCCCTGCGTGGGGACTCCTTGTGGCGTGAACGCCATTTTCGCCGAGCTAATCCCGACCAGCCTCCCGGAAATATCAATCACCGGCCCACCGCTGTTGCCGGGATTAATTGCAGCATCCGTCTGCACCAAATCCTTGTACTCGATATCGTCGACGGTAATGTTGCGCTTTACTGCGCTAAGAACTCCGCGGCTGATTGAGCTGCCGTATCCAACTGCATTACCGACTACAATGACCGTCTCGCCAAGCAGATTCGGAGAAATATTATCGAGGCTGACAAATGGAAACGCCGCTTTGGCATCGATCTTGATGAACGCCAGATCGGTCTTGTCGTCACCGGTGATGTAGTGAGCGTTGTAGGTTTTCCCGTCGTTCGTCGTCACGTGAATTTTCAAATCAGCGGCGCGCTCGACGACGTGCTGGTTGGTGATGATGTAGCCGGCTGGATCGACAATGAATCCAGAGCCGAGACTTTGCAGAGTCTGACGAATCTCACGCGGCCGGACGCGATTGTAACCAAAGAATTGGGCGTAAAAATCCTCAAATGGATCGCGCACCGTTCGCCTGACCACGCGCTCGGTATTAATATTGACCACGGCGGGCAAAACTTTTGCCACGGCCAGGACAGCAGGTTCCGACGCAGGATCGGCTTGCGCGAATGCAGTTGTCAATCTTGCGAAGAGAACTCCACAGGCTGTAGCACAAATCAGGATATAACGGCGATGCGAGCGCATTCCGGCTGCAAGTAACGGAACACTCTCCGCACTGTCAACTTGCCGCGCCGCGTAATAGTCGCAGATTAATTTTCGTATGCGCACTTCAATTGCTGCTCGTGCAAATCTCGAATTGATCGAGGAGAACTACCGGCGTTGGCGGCAAAATCCTGAGTCGGTCGATTCGGGATGGGCCGCCTTTTTCGACGGCTTCGAGCTGGGAGAGACGCCGGAACGAAATGGGGCTGTCGGCAAACCTGCTGAAATTCGCGAGAGTTCGCTGCAATCGCGCGTGGACGGGCTTGTTTACGCCTATCGGACGCTCGGTCACACGATCGCGCGCCTAGATCCATTGGCCGACAAGCGGCGGGAAAATCCGCTGTTGACGCTGCGCGAACTTGGATTCAGCGAGAAGGATCTCGATCTTCGCGTTTCATCGAAATTCTTTCTCGACAATCGGCAGATGACGCTGCGCGAGATGATTGCCATCCTGAAGAATATTTACGCCGGCTCGATTGGTGCCGAGTTCATGCACATCCAGAACACTCGGGTCCGGAATTGGGTGCTGCACCGTCTGGAATCGCGACCGGCAAAACTAGAGACGCCTCGGGCCGTGCAGATCGCTTTGCTGCGTGCGCTGCTGGAAGCGGAATCCTTCGAGGTCTTTTTACACACGCATTACGTCGGGCAGAAGCGGTTCTCGCTCCAGGGCGCAGAATCGTTGATGGTGATTCTGGATACTATTTTGCACAAGTGTCCAGGCGCCGGCATCGAGGAGATTTGCATGGGAATGACGCACCGCGGTCGTCTCAACGTGCTGGCGAATTTCCTGAAAAAATCGCTCAACGTCATCTTCACTGAATTCACCGAAAATTACATTCCCGACCTGGTGGCGGGGGATGGCGATGTGAAATACCATCTCGGTTATCGAACGGTGCGAAAACTTGGTTCTGGCGCCGAGATTGAAATCAGGCTTTCCGCGAATCCGAGCCACCTCGAAGCGGTCGATCCCGTTGTCGAAGGCACGGCGCGCGCGCGCCAGCGTATTCGCGACGATACCGAGCACCGCCGCAAAGTTTTGCCTCTTCTTATTCATGGCGATGCCGCCTTTGCAGGGCAGGGGATCGTCGCGGAAACCCTTAACATGTCGCAACTAGCCGGTTATAGCACTGGCGGCACGCTGCACGTGGTTGTGAATAACCAAATCGGTTTCACCACACTGCCCGAAGAAGGGCGCTCGTCGATGTACGCTACCGACGTCGCGAAAATGATCGAAGCTCCGATTTTCCATGTGAACGGCGATGATCCCCTTGCGGTGAAGTTTGTGACCGAAATGGCGCTCGATTTTCGTCAGGAATTTGGACGCGACGTCGTGATTGACATGTACTGCTACCGCAAGCATGGCCACCAGGAAGTTGACGAGCCGTCATTCACTCAGCCCGATCTTTACGCCAGAATCGAACAGCGGCCGTCGGTTGCGCAGTTATACAAACGGGAACTGCTCGAAGCCGGAACACTTACTGAAGACGATGCGGCTTCGCTTGAAACCGAGTTTCAGCTTCGACTCGAAATGCCCCTCGACAATGTCAAAGCAGTCGAGAAAGAGAAAGGTGACCGGCAGGCGAAGTTCAGGGAATCGACTGCTGTTTTTCAGCCGGAATACACGAGCTCTTGCGAGCCGACCGCCATCAGCGAAGAAACGCTGAAGAAGATTGTCGATGGCCTGACGAGCGTGCCGGATGGCTTCAATGTTCAGCCAAAAATCAAACGAATCGTTCTCGACCATCAGCGCAAAGTTTTTGAAGCCGGCGGTCCTTATCAATGGCATTACGCCGAGGCGCTCGCGTTTGGGTCGCTTCTCCTGGAAGGAATTCCAGTCAGATTATCGGGTCAGGACAGTTCGCGCGGGACCTTCAGCACGCGACATGCCATTCTTTACGACGCCAAAACCGGCCAGCCGTACGTTCCGCTCATGCATCTTTCCGAGAAGCAGGCACGCATTTGCATTTACAACAGCCTGCTCTCCGAAGCCGCGGTGCTCGGCTTCGATTACGGTTACTCGCTCGATTACCCGAACATGCTTTGCCTTTGGGAAGCGCAGTTTGGCGATTTCGCCAATGGCGCCCAGGTCATCATCGATCAATTCATTGTCTCGGCGGAATCGAAATGGCAACGGCCCAGCGGAATCGTTTTGCTCCTGCCGCACGGCTACGAAGGCCAGGGCCCGGAACATTCCAGCGGCCGCCTCGAGCGTTTCCTGCAAGCGTGCGCCGAAGACAACATTCAGGTCTGCAACCTCACCACTTCAGCGCAATATTTTCACGTTCTGCGGCGTCAGATGAAACGCAATTTCGTCAAACCGCTTATCATTATGACGCCGAAAAGTTTGTTGCGCGCCGAGTTCGCTTCCTCCCGCGCGGAAGAATTTACCGGCGGCGGCTTCGAAGAGATTCTTGGTTCGCCGAGCGCCGCGCCTGCCGAAAAGATAGAACGCATCATCTTTTGTTCCGGCAAAGTTTATTACGATCTCTTTAATTATCGCGCCGAGAAAAAGGTCGATACTGCGGCGATCGTTCGAATCGAGCAACTTTACCCGCTCGCGGAAAAAAAGCTGCGGGCCACGGTCAAGCCGTATCCAAAGACAGCGAAAGTTGTCTGGTGCCAGGAAGAATCGCAAAACATGGGCGCATGGACATTCATCGAGCCGCGGCTGCGCAAAATCTTCAAACGCGAGATTGTGTACGCTGGGCGCGACGCCAGTGCCAGTCCCGCTGTCGGCGCCCTTGCTTTGCATAAACGCGAACAGGCCCGTCTCGTGGCTGAAGCATTTAGCCTTTAATAACGCGCGACCGCCGGGCGCGCCGTTCGCGTCTCATGGGTCATACGCGTCGCAGAGGTCTTATATTGACGAAACGCGCTGAGCCCGCGACGCTTTTCTAAGGCATGTCTATCGAAGTCAAAATTCCCGCGGTCGGCGAATCGATCACCAGCGGTGTCGTATCTGTCTGGCATAAAAAATCCGGCGACTTCGTAAACGCCGGCGATGCACTCTTCACTCTTGAGACCGACAAAGTTTCTACGGAAATCGTCGCGGAAAAAGCTGGTCTGCTGGAGACAAAAGCCGGCGAAGGTCAGGAAGTAAAGATAGGCGAAGTCGTGGCCATAATCGATGACTCGAAGGCGCCGTCTGAGGAAAAGAAGACCGAGGAACCCTTGGAAAAAAAGAAAGAACCCGAAGCGGAGAAAAAGCCCAGAGAAGAAAAAGAAAAAAAAGAGCCGCCAAAGAAAGAAAAACCTTTGTCGCCCGCAGTGCGTCGCATTGTTGAAGAAGAACATCTCGAATCGGGAAAAATTTCAGGAACCGGAAAAGACGGTCGTCTCATAAAAGGTGACGTGCTTACAGCAGTGCAGGAACGAAAATCTGTCGGCGAAACTGCTAACTTCCCTTCTCCGGCGGCCGAAGATCGACAAACGCAGCCGGAAACCGGTCGTTTTACGCGGAAGAAAATGTCGCCATTACGGCGCAAAATTGCGGCGCAGCTTGTGATGTCGCAGCAAACCACTGCCACTCTCACCACTTTCAACGAATGCGACATGAGCGCAGTGCAGGAATTGCGCGCCAAATCGCAGGAAGCATTCACAAAAAAGAACGGGATCAAGCTCGGGCTCATGTCATTCTTCATCAAAGCGGCGGTGGAAGCGCTTAAAGCCGTGCCCGTGGTCAATGGCCGGATCGAGGAAGACGATTTCATCCAAAATAATTTCTACGACATCGGCGTGGCGGTCGGGACGGAGCGCGGATTAGTCGTGCCAATCGTGCGCGATGCCGACAAAAAGAGTTTTGCAGAGCTAGAGCTCGACATCGCCGGTTACGCGGTAAAAGCCCGCGAAGGCAAACTAAAGCTAGAAGATCTGCAGGGTGGGACATTCACGATCTCAAACGGTGGCGTTTATGGATCGCTTCTCAGCACACCGATTCTTAACCCGCCGCAGAACGGAATACTCGGCATGCACAAAATCATGCCGCGACCAGTGGCGGTTGATGGAAAGGTGGAAGTCCGTCCGATGATGTATCTCGCGCTAAGCTACGATCATCGTGCGATCGATGGAAAGGAAGCCGTCACGTTCCTGATCAAGGTGAAGGAGTGTATCGAGGAGCCGAAAAAGCTGCCGCTCGATTTTTAACATGCCTTATTGTCATGTCGAGCGGAGTCGAGACATCTCTCGCTGTTCTTTTGCGATGAGGGATTCCTCCACTTCGGTCGGAATGACACAATAGACGTATGGAAAAATTTGATGTCGTAATTATCGGCTCGGGACCGGGTGGCTATATCGCCGCGATCCGCTCCGGACAGCTCGGATTGAAGACGGCGCTTGTAGAAAAAGAAAAAGAATTGGGCGGCACTTGTTTGAACATCGGTTGCATCCCGAGCAAAGCGCTCTTGACCTCGAGCGATCATTTCATGTTCGCAAAAAAAGAAGCCGCAAAACACGGCATCGTGATCGATGGCGTCCATGTCGATCTTGGGAAGATGCAGCAGCGCAAAGACAAGGTGGTAAAGACGTTCACTGGCGGCGTGCGCGCATTGATGAAGACAAACAAGGTCACGACGTTCGAAGGGCTCGGTACCATCACTGCGCCTGGGAAAGTTTCGGTCAAATCGTCGGACGGCCAGACGCAGGAACTGGAAACAAAAAACATCGTCATCGCCACCGGCAGCGCCGCGGTTGAGCTGCCGTTCGCGAAGTTTGACGGCAAAACGATCGTCAGCAGCACTGAAGCGCTTTGCTTCACAGAGCCGCCGAAGAAACTGCTCGTGATCGGCGCGGGCGCGATCGGTCTGGAGCTTGGTTCGGTTTGGAATCGTCTCGGGTCGGAAGTGACGATGCTCGAATTTCTCCCGCGGATTGCTGTCGGTTTCGATCTTGAGCTATCGAACCTGCTTCAGCGTTTGCTCACGGCCCAAGGCATTATCTTCCATCTCGAAACAAAAGTGAGCGCGGTCAAGATCGACAACGGCCGCGCAACCGCCACGGCAACCAAAGACGGCAAGGAGATGAAATTCGATGCCGACAAGGTTCTTGTCTCGGTTGGACGCCGTCCGTTCTCAGAAGGAGTGGGAGCGGAGAAAATTGGTGTCGAGTTAGATGAGAAAAGGCGCATCAAAGTGGATAAACATTTCCGGACAAATATCGAAGGCATTTACGCGATTGGCGACGTGATTGCCGGCCCGATGCTCGCACACAAAGCGGAAGATGAAGGGATCGCGTGCGTAGAAATAATCGCGGGCAAATCTGGCCACGTGAACTACGATGCAATTGCCGGAATCATTTACACGAATCCCGAGCTGGCCGGCGTCGGTCTCACTGAAGATCAAGCGAAAGACAAGGGAATCGACGTACGTATCGGCAGGTTTCCGTTCCGCGCCAACAGCCGCGCACTCTGCAATGAAGACGTCGATGGAATGGTCAAGTTTGTGGCGGACGCGAAAACCGATCGCATTCTCGGCGCGCACATATTGCAACATGCCGCATCCGAATTAATCGCCGAAGCCGTCTCAGTGATTGAATTCGGCGGTAGCTCGGAAGACATCGGACGCACCTGCCATTCTCATCCGACTTTGAGCGAAGCGGTGAGAGAGGCCGCGCTCAACGTCGAGAAGCGCGCTTTGCACATCATGAACCGGTGAGTCGTTAGTCAGAGCGTGTAATCGCGGCTTCGCGCCGGCGAATCACGAATAGCGTTACCAGAGCCGAAACCGCGCAAACGACTGCGCCGAACCCGAGCGCGAAAGGCGTGCCCAACCAATGTGCAAGCGCGCCGGCTTCAAGGCTACCGAACGGAATCATCGCGCCGAACACGAGCGACCACACGCCCATGACACGGCCGCGCATTTCATCCGGGACGATCGTTTGTAGCACGGTATTTGATGTCGAGAAAAACAGCAGCATGCCGAATCCGGCGAAAGCGAGAAAGACGAGCGCGAGATAGAAATTTCGCGTCAGTGCAAACGCGAGCAACGCAATTGAAAACAACCAAACCCCGCCGAGCGCGAGCCGTCGCGCTGTGAAGAGATGTCCATAGGTCGCAACGACGAGCGCGCCGATGAAGGCGCCGGTTCCGCTAGCCGACATCAACAGTCCGTAGCCGCTTGCACCGCGGCCAAGCACGTCGCGCGCAAAGGCCGGCATTAGTACTGCATACGACCAGCCAAAGACGCCTACTGCGAGAAATAACAGCAGGATCGTGCGCACGCGCTGATGTTTCATCGAGTAGACGATGCCGTTCCAGGCGTGCTCGCCCGGTGACACGACGTGCGCCGGGCGCTCAAACGGCGGCAACCGCATCATTAACAGGCCGGCGATCACGGCGACAAAGGTCACACCGTTCAGGAAAAAACACATCGTCACGCCAACTGCGCCAATCATCAAACCTGCGATTGATGGACCGACAACGCGCGCCCCGTTTACAATCGAACTGTTGAGCGAGATCGCATTGAGCAAATCTTCGCGGCTTGTCATCTCGACGGTGAACGCCTGGCGCGCAGGCATGTCGAAGCCCATCGCCACGCCATTGAGCGCAGCGATAATGATGATAAACAATGGCGTCGCGAATCCAGCCCAGGCGCCGGCTGCGAGCAAAAACGCGCAAATCATCTGTGCGGTCTGCGTCGCAACGATGATCGAGCGCTTCGGATACAGATCGGCCAGCGATCCGCCCCAGATCGAGAACAACATCATCGGCGCGGATCCCACGGCGGCGACAACGCCGAGCAGTAATCTCGAATTCGTGATCTGATACACGAACCAGCTCATCGCCGTCTGTTGCATCCATGTGCCGATGAGCGAGACGAGCTGGCCCCAAAAGAAGAGACGATAATTGCGATGTCGCAGGGCGCTGAATGTGTGCCGCCAGGTGATGCCACCCACCGGCATACGGCGCGGCCGGCCGCTGATATCTTCTGGGACGCGTGCTG
>QHOD01000003.1 GCA_003218615.1 Verrucomicrobiota bacterium | reverse complement strand
GGGATGCTGCCACATTTTTCCATTCATCGCGGGCGCAATCAGAATCGGCGCGTGTGTGGCGAGCGCGATGGCCGCGAGCGGATGACCGGCCAACCCGTGCGCGAGTTCGGCGATGATATTCGCGGTCGCCGGCGCGATCAGAACCAGGTTGGCACGATCGGCAAGCTCGATGTGGCCGGGCCGCCAGTTTTCCTTTTCGTCAAAAAAGCTGGTCGTCACCGGATTCTTGGAAAGCGTTTGCAACGTGAGGGGCGAAATGAATTCAGTCGCGTCCTGCGTCATGACGACAAAAACTTCGTGGCCTTGTTTGACGAGCAGGCTGGCGAGCTCGGCGGACTTATAGGCGGCGATTGAGCCGGTAACACCGAGCACGACTGATTTTGTGCCGGGCCGAATGCGCACCACTTTTCGCGCGCTCGCTTTATCACCTCTGCGTTTGATGTTTTTTTCCATGCAAGATCGACAATCTAATTTTGAATAAGACGCCGGCTCAAATAAGCCTCCGCGCTCATTATGTGCCGGAACTTCTGCAAATCTTCTTCAACCGATCGACTGATAATAGTGTAACGATAATCGCGCCATAATTCCATCTCGCGCGCCGCGGTGGCGAGACGCGAGTCGATCTGTTGTGCCGTTTCCGTTGCGCGCTTCATCAGCCGCCGCCGCAATTCTTCGAGATCGGGCGGCATAATGAAAACATCGGTGAGGGCCTGGCGAATAAATGGGTCATCGCAGTGGCGAATGGCGGCTGCGCCTTGAGTGTCGATGTCGATCAAAACGTCCATACCATTCTTTAAGTTTGTGATCACCGGCTGACCCAACGTTCCATAATAATCTCCGTGCACCTGCGCGTGCTCCAAAAAATCTCCGGCTTTTACTCGCCCGCGAAAATCGGCGTCTGAAAGAAATTGATAATCTTCGCCATCGATTTCACCGGCGCGCGGCGCTCGCGTGGTGCAAGAAACGGAATAAACGAGGTCCGAAGTTTGGCGAAGCGCCGCGACCAGCGTAGTCTTGCCCGCGCCTGAGGGCGCGGAAATGACAAAGAGAATCCCGTAACGACTGAACTTTTTACTCAAGATTTTGGACTTGCTCGCGAATCTTCTCCAATTCCGCTTTGCAGGCCACGATGCGTTGTGAAATGGCGGCGTCATTTGCTTTTGCACCGAGCGTGTTGAGCTCCCGAAAAATTTCCTGGGTGATGAATTCAAGCGCGCGGCCGACCGGCTCGTTTCGGCGCAGATGATGCGCGAATTGGGCAAGATGACTTTCGAGGCGCGTTAATTCCTCCGAGACGTCAGCGCGGTCAGCGAAAAAGGAAATTTCCTTCAGCAATCGCTCGTCGTCACTGGCAATCGGCAGCCCGGCCTTTTGAATCCGATCAAGGAGCGAGGCGCGGTATTTCTTGATCACGTCGGGATGTAGCGCGCGAACCTCTTTCAAATTCTTCCGGATAGCCTTGAGGCGATGAATCAAATCCTTGGCCAGGTGTTTCCCCTCCCGCTCTCGCATTTTGATTAGATCGGCGAGCGCGATGCGCAGCGCGCGGTCGATCGCCGGCCACGCCTCTTCTGCGTTGACGACTTGTTCTGGGAACCGCATTACTCCCGGCGCCTGCAAAACTGTGCTGATGGGGATCTCGCCCGGTGCGTTTAACTCCTTTTGCAATGCGCGCATTGCTTCGTGATATGAGCGAGCCAGCTCGGTATCGAGCGCCAGCTGGCGTGCGCCGTTTGCGCCGGTGTGAAAAGTGATGGTGGCGTTGGTTCGGCCGCGCGAAATGTTTTCATTGATCGTCTGGCGAATGCGAGGCTCGAGCTCGGTCAGATCGCGCGGCAAATTGATCACGATGTCGCTCTGCTTTCGATTCACGGAATTGAGCTCGACGCTAAATTTCGTCCCGCCGTGATCAGTCTCGGCGCGACCATAGCCAGTCATGCTTCTCATTTTAGATTTTGGATTTTGGATTTTGGATTGGCCGAGCACGGAGCGTTTTGATTGAAGTGACGGTCATCGCGACGATCTCGCCGATCTCCTTCCGAAGCGGCTCAAGCCGTGGACTCGCAACAGTGTTGGATTGAGCAAGGAGCTCCAACCAATAGAGCGCTTTATCTGCGTCTTCTTCCGTTATCGATAGCCTCGAAACCATGTCTGCAGCTGAACGACTCCGGCATGCTGCGCGATAATTGGCTCCGATAGATGTGGCGGAGCGTAGCAATTGACGGCCGATTACATCGGCAGCGCAAGAATTTGGCAATGTATCGACAAGCTTGATCACGCGAAGTGCAACATTTCTCGTTCTTTTCTTAAACATCGCTTCATCCACGCCACCATTGTGAATCGAAAATCCAAAATCGAAAATCCAAAATGGGGTTGAAGAGGCTATTCACTCCATCCGAGCTTCGCAAAGAATTTTGTGCGCGTTGAAAGTGAGACGCGTTCCGTTATGTACGCCGTGCAGTAAGAAGATTTTTGATCGCGCGCCGGTGCGGCGAGGGAATGGGCATCCGGTCAAGCGAAGGAATTCTAATCCAGCGCTGTGAGGACACGTCGATCTTACGTGGGCGGCGCCGGTAAACATTCAGCGCCACCCGATGATGCGTGAAAGGAAAGATCGACCTGTAAATCGGACCGTTAATTGTCGATCCATTCGGCTCGCGCTCAGGACAGGTTCTTGTCTTGAGCGGCGGCAATATCCACATGCCGCGCCAGCGGTTGCCGGAGCGCTCGAGAAGGATTTTATTTTCTCTGACGACAAAGGCGTGGTTCTCAGTGAGCCGTCTTGTGCACGGACGAGCTTTCTTTAGCGGAAGAATTTTCGGATTTGTAGCGCGACAAAATTTTCTCACCGGACAAATCCGGCATTTCGGTTTGCGCGGAAGACAGGTCAGAGCGCCAAGATCAACAAGCGCGGAATTAAAACGCGCGGCGCCGCGTTTGGGCACAAGCTGCGTGGCCCGATTCCAGAGGATTTCACGACCGGCGGTTTTATCGATTGGAATTTGCAGATTGAAAATGCGCGCCAAAACACGGGCGGTGTTCGCTTCGACGATTGGAACCGATTGGTCGAATGCGAAAGTGGCGACCGCGTGGGCGGTATATTTTCCGATGCCGGGCAACTGCCGCATTTGATCGATTGCCTCAGGGAAATGGCCACCGTGTCGATCTACGATTATTTTCGCCGTGGCGTGAAGATTACGAGCCCGAGCGTAATAACCCAACCCTTGCCAGGCGTGGAGGACATCATTTTCCGAAGCGCAGGCCAGCGCTGAGAAATCAGGAAAACGGCGCAGCCATTTATTATAATAGGGGATAACGGCGACAACCTGAGTTTGCTGGAGCATGAACTCGGAGACGAGGATGGCGTATGGATCGCGCGTTTGACGCCAGGGGAGAGCACGTCCGTTTTCATGATACCAATTCGTGAGGGTCGCGCGGAACTGATTTTTTTGGGAAGCCACAGATGAACACGGATTAACACAGATGACTGATTCTGTCTTGCCGACTGATTCGGGCGGAATGCAATCTGTGTTTCATCTGTGTTAATCTGTGGCCGAATGAATGCGTACACGCATCTGCTTTCTTTGGGACAGGCGACAAAGCTTCGCACGCTGCTCGACGAACTCGGGTTCGAATTTTCTCCGAAGGAATACACGCTTTTTTTCGGGCAGAAGAATAAGCTCAGCGTAGCGGTTTATGAAAAGGGGCCAAAGGTGCTTGTCCAAGGCAGGGGAGTGGAAGAGTTCGTGCAATTTGAGCTGGAGCCAAAAATCCTCGGCGAAGCGAAGCTGGGCTACGAAGAAGTGCATTCACCAAAAATGTTCGAGGCGCATTTCGGTGTGGATGAAAGCGGCAAGGGCGATTTTTTCGGGCCGCTGGTGATTTCGGGCGTGTATGTCGATAGTGCAATTGCGCGCAAACTTCTCGATGCCGGCGTGCAGGACAGCAAGCGAATCGGCTCGGATGCTCGGATCCGAGCGCTTGCTCAAACCATTCGCAAAACTACGGGCGGTTTGATCGAGACCGTGCTGATTGGTCCGCAAAGGTACAACGAGCTTTACGAGAAGTTTGGCAATTTGAACAAACTCCTCGGATGGGGGCATGCGCGGGTAATCGAAAATCTGCTGGAGAAGAAACCCGGCTGTCCGCGGTCATTGTCGGATCAGTTCGCCGATGCGCGGGTCATCGAGCAATCGCTGTTGCGGCATGGACGGAAGATCGACGTCGAGCAACGCACGAAAGCGGAATCGGATATTGCGGTGGGAGCGGCATCGATTCTGGCGCGCGACGGCTTCATCAATTGGCTGGAGCGCCACGGGAAGGAGCTTGGATTGCGACTCGATCGAGGAGTGTCCGCGAACGTCAAAGAGATCGCGAAAAAGCTGGTGGAAATGAACGGAGCACAGGTGTTGCGCGAAGTGGCAAAAGTGCATTTCCGAACTGCGCACGAGATCGCTCCGAATGCATATCCGGCGCCGCCGCCACGTAAGAATTGGCGAGAGTAACCGGAGACAGGTCCAACCGACGCGGGTTTCTAATTCCTGGCGAGAAAGAGTTGCCATTGTGTTTGGTTTTCACGTCGAGGACGTTAGCCGGTCAAAAATTGTGCTTAATTTAGCCACCGCCACGACAATGCGGAACGATTAGTAAATAGATATGGCAAAGCTAACTAAACGCGACATCGTTGTCGCCATCAGCAACCAGACCGGCATGGTCCAACACGAAGTCTTCGACGTGGTCCAGCGGACGCTCGACAAAATCACTGACAGTTTGGCCAACAACATAGCCGTTGAACTGCGCAACTTCGGCGTCTTTCAGCCACGGCTGACAAAGCCACGCGTTGGCCGAAATCCGAATCAACCCGGAAGCAGTTTTGTGATTCCACCGCGAGCGACGGTGAAATTTAAGGCTGGCAAGATTATGCGTCAGCGCGTCGAGAAGCTTTCACGCGAATTGAAAGAAGCCTCCGAGCGACAAACAAATACTAGCGCACCGGCCCGCAATGGGCCGTAATTAAGGCACTGATTGGCTTTAGGTCAGGTGTTCGTTGCTGGCTCGGCCTCGACCAGATTTTGGATCGCCTCTTCCAGGCGCTCGAAATTGATCGGTTTCGTGAGATGCTCGGAAAAGCCTGCTGCCCGGGCTTCGGTTATGTCATGTTCGGATCCAAAGCCAGTGAGCGCAATTCCAGGCAAACCTTTGCTGTGGCGGAGCTCCCGCATTAAGTCATAGCCGCTGCGATCCGGCAGGCCGATGTCGCTGATGAGCAGGTCGAAATCCTGAGTGCGCACCTTTTCCACGGCCTGTTCAGCGGAATACGCCACGGTAATTTCGTAGCCGCGACGCTCGAGCATTCTCTTCATCCCAATGCAGGTATCCTGGTGATCATCTACTACGAGCACGCGTCGATGCCTGGGCACAATTGCGCCTTTTTCCGAAGTATCGCGCTGATCTGGCTCGGCGCCATCGCCGTCGACGCCCACCGGGCCTGCCACCGTGTTCAGTTCTACCGAAAAGGTGGAGCCTCGATCCTTGCCGAGACTCTCGACCCGGATTTGTCCGCCGTGTGCGTCAATCAACGCTTTCGAAATAGCGAGGCCGAGGCCGAGGCCCCCAAAACGGCGAGTGACCGAGGTCTGGCCTTGCTCGAAGGCATTGAAGATTTTGTCGATCTTTTCCGGCTCAATACCCATGCCACTATCGACGATGCGGACCACGATTTTCTCTGGCGCTGGATTGAGCGTCTCAATCACGATGCGGCCTTTCGGGGGCGTGAACTTCACGCTGTTCTTGATCAAATTCCAAAAGACTTGTTGCAAGCGCGCGGAATCACCTTCGACAAACGGATGCATAGCGCGAAGACGAAATTGCATTTCGAGATGCTTGGCGCCAATCTCCTCCTGGCAAATCTCGTATGCGCGCTGGAGGATTTCATGTACGCAAGTAGTCTCGAAACTTAATTGTAACTTGCCTTTGGCTATGCGCGTGACGTCGAGTAAGTCGTCAATCAAACGCGCTTCCAACTCGACATTGCGCCGGATCACCTCGAGAGCCTCTCGGGTTTCCGGGGAATCCGGCATGGTCGTCTCCAGCTCGCCCACCATTGCAATCACGGGTGAGAGCGGATTGCGCAACTCGTGTGAGAGCAGCGCGAGAAATTGGTCCTTTGCCGCATTCGCACCGATCAATTCCTGGCGCAGTTTGACGTCGCGTGTTTTGTCTTCGACAAGATAAAGGACACCTTGAATGGTCTCCTGTGAGCCCTGCAGGCGGAGCAGATTAATGTCCAAAAAATGCGTCATACCCGTTTTGTCTTTCAACGGGTGCTCGATGAGCTGAAACGGCGTGCCAAAAGAGAGCACCCTCTCAATCGCTCCCGCGGGAGCGATCTTCAAATCGTCGTAGGTTGCTTCCGTAATGTCCTGACCGGGCGGCAGATCGCCGAAACGCTGCGCCATATGCGCAAAAGCGTCATTCGCTTGGAGAAAACGGCGCGATTTCGGATCGACGAAGGCGATGCCGCTGGGCATGTTGGCTAGGATTTTTTCGTTAAAGATGACTTCGCGCTCGATGCGCCGTTTGGATTCCATCTGGCGCTGATAAAACCTGCTGCCAAGCCACGCGAACACTGCCGTGAGAGCGATCAACCAGGCTGCCAATATCGTCATTCGCCCAAGAAGATCATGGACCGGTTTGTAGGCGAGAGCCTTCGGCTGCTCTACGACCGCGACCCAACCAGTCGATTCGATCGGGCTGAAAGAATAGAGATTTCCGCGCTGCTCGAAATGCCCGCCCTTGTTTTGGCGGATTTCCTTGATCAAAATTCCTCCCTCGGGTGACGTCGCGCTCGGGTTTGGCTTGAAATCATTGGCAAAAAGCGCAGTGCCGTTTTGATCCAATACTTCGAAAAGAAACCGATCCGCAAACTCGATCGCCGATAAACGCCGGCCGATTCTTTCCACCAGAACCGAGTCTCCTACGTAGCCAAGAATTGTCCGGTCGGGCGCCCGCACCGCGGCAACAATATCGGTCACCAGTCGCTTATCTGAGAGGCGCGGATGAACCGCCGAGACAAAAGCCCCGTTCGCCGCCGCCGCTTGCTCACGCCAGTGACTGGAACCAAAATCTTTGCCGATCACCTCCGGAGCGGTTGGGATCGAAGCAATCAGGCTGCCGTCTGGCGCGGTGATGAACATTCCGTCGATATTTGGATGCGAATAAAATGTTGAGCTGAGCCACTGTTGAGCGAAGGTCTGCCGATTCGGTGCGTTCAGGATTTTGGCGACTTCTGGAAACGTCTGATAGTAATCAACGATACTACTGCTGCGATTTAGATCGTGACCGACGAGATGGCCGACTAACTGAATCAGGGTCTGCCGATCGCGCAGGATTCGTGATTCCAAAGTGTCGCGCAAGATCGTATAAGAAACGATGAGCGTTAAGATCGATGGGATCCATCCCGCCAGAAGGATTGGAAAAATGATCTTGAAATGTTCGAAACGGTCGTGCCTTCGTTCCATCATGGTGTCTCGCAATTGGATGCCCCGTCGGTTGCGAAGATTGGCCTATCACCGTTAACCTGTTCGCTGCCTCAGGCAAGGGCGAATGTCGGACCAATTTTGCTCAATCGCCTTGACGAATCGCGAGATTTAACTCCCGCGCTTGCGCGCGAATCGCTTTCACATCAGCCGGTTTCAATCCCGCCGCGATTGTCCTGGTTAGGGAAACGCGAATAGCGTTTACGCCCGCGCGAAGTTTTTCAAAAAGCGGCGTGCGCGCCACCGCTGGTGGTAATGTCTTCAATTCTCCGGCGAAGTAATCGACCAGGTCCTGTTGCGCCAGGACCTTTGCTCGTTGCGGCGAAAAATCCAATTCGATTGCGCCGGCGCTGATCTCCAGGCCTCGCAACCAACCGCCGAGACTGATCAAGTGCGCCATTTTTTGATCGTGCAACTCGATCAAGGCTTGCTCAACATCGGCTTGCGTGGCGATAAGTTCTTTGCGCACCGCCGGCCAATGGCCGCGCCGTGCCAAATCAGTAAGACTTGCGCTGTGGCGCGTCACCCGATCGCCGACGCCGAGGCCACGAGCTTCTCTCATTAAGACGTGCCCCAGATTATCAACGGCATTTTTCCTTTCCGCCTCGACAATTAGAAACCCGTCGGCCACCAATCCTCCAAAGATCAACCCTTTTTGCTCGCGGCTGGCAGGACTCGCTTTCGGAAGCTCTCGTTGCAGTTGCTCGAACGGCAACGGCCTGAGATCATCGAGCTGCTGGAAAATGCGCTCGATTGACGGCGCGGTGTAGCGATTAACGCCTAATTCCTCGCGTTCATATCTCTGTTCGGTAATTGGTTCCTCTTGCGCGATTCCGTCGGTTAGGAGGCCCATCATCCCCGCGACTAAGAAGATCGACAACGAACAGAGGATTCGCACTCTCGGCTCCATGTCCGTATCCCGTTGTCGCACTACGGGCGCCATTTTCAGAGGCAAACGTGCGATTTTTTTTGATTTGACGCACCCGCTGGAAACGGCATCATGTCGCCCTTGCTGCCTTAACCAATGGCAGCTGCGGAAATTCCCATGCAAGGAAGCCTCGGACACATTATTTGGACGGTTTGCTACCTGAGTGTGCTCATCGGTCTTTCGGCTTACGGCGTCCATCGCTATTTCATCATTTATCTGTATCTCAAAAACAGGAAGCGCGAACCGGTACCGGCGCGTTATTTTGATCAACTGCCGAAAGTGACTGTGCAGTTGCCGATCTTCAATGAAGTTTATGTGGTCGAGCGCTTGCTCCGCTCGGTTAGCGAATTGGAGTATCCGCGGCATCTTCTCCAGATCCAAGTGCTGGATGATTCGACCGATGACACGGGTGAGATTGTCTCGTCGTGCGCGGACGAACTGCGCCAGCGCGGCTTCAATGTTCAACGCATTCATCGTGTCGATCGCACGGGTTTCAAGGCTGGCGCGCTGGCCGCAGGACTGGAAGCTGCGGAAGGCGAGTTCGTCTGCATTCTCGACGCAGATTTTGTCCCGAAACCGGAGTTACTAAAGCGCACGATCCATTTCTTTACCGACCCGAAAATAGGGATGATTCAGACGAGGTGGGGCCATCTGAATCGTGGATATTCGCTGCTCACCCGGATGCAAGCGATCTTCCTGGATGGGCATCTTTTGCTCGAGCAAACTGCGCGCAGCCGGAGCGGCCGCTTTTTCAATTTCAACGGAACGGCCGGCCTCTGGCGACGCTCTTGCATCGAGGAAAGCGGAGGATGGCAGCATGACACGCTGTGTGAAGATCTCGATCTTAGCTATCGCGCGCAGCTCGCGGGCTGGAAATTCATTTTTTTGGCCGATGTTGTAACTCCCGCCGAGCTTCCCGTCGATATGAATGGGTTTAAATCCCAGCAACATCGCTGGACAAAGGGATCCGTCCAGACCTGCAAAAAATTATTGCCGACGATTTGGCGTAGTCCGCTTCCGTTTTTCATCAAAGTTGAAGCTACCGGGCATCTGATGTCCAACTTCGCCTATCTGTTGCTGGCTTTTCTCTGCCTCCTGTTGCACCCCTCCTCCGGGGCGCCTTCCGGTGGCTGGCTCCGGACGCTGTTGATCGATGTCCCGATTTTCCTGGCCGCGTCAGTCTCGGTAGCGGTTTTTTATGTTTGCGCCCAGCGGGAACTGCATCCGCGAACGTGGATGAAGGAAATTCTTTTCTTGCCCTGTTTGCTCGCCCTGGGTGTTGGCCTCTCGCTCAACAACGCACGCGCTGTGCTTGAAGCTATCTTCAATCACAAGTCCGATTTCACGCGCACGCCCAAGTACGGTATCGAACGCAAATCGCAACCGTGGCGAAGCTGCAAATACAGACCGCTCAAGTCGGCGCTGCCGCTGGCGGAGCTGGGCTTCGCGATTTACTTTACCTACTTCCTTTGGTTCGCGATTGCGCATAGGCAGTTTCTCTCAGTGCCTTTCTTGCTCGTATTTCAAGGTGGCTTCCTTTATGTCTGTCTGTGTTCATTCACGAGCCGCTGGCCAAAAATCAGTTTTGGCGGCTCCCGCACGGCCGCCGTAATTCCCGCGTGACAAAATTCGAATTATCGATTAAGAAGGTGCGCATGTTTCGACCCCTGGCTGTTATTTTGAGTTTGGTTTCAATTGCTTCCGCGCTTTCCGCCGCGCCGCTCGACACTTCACGTCGCCTGATAATAAGTGTCCGCGATCAGAAGCTGATGCTTCTGGAGAATGGCGGCAAGGTGGCAACTTACCCGGTTTCGACATCGAAATTCGGACTGGGCGATCTTTGGGGACGAATGACAACGCCTCTCGGTTACCTTATGGTCGCGAAAAAAATCGGTGACAACGCGCCAACCGGTGCTGTCTTCCACAATCGGCGATTCACCGGAGAAATTCTCCAGCCCAATGCTCCCGGGCGCGATCCAGTGACGACGCGGATCATTTGGCTGAGCGGACTGGAAGCTCAAAACGCGCACGCCTTTCGTCGCTGCATTTACATTCATGGCACGCCGCAAGAGATGACAATCGGCCGCCCGGCCAGTTACGGCTGCATCCGGATGAAGTCGTGCGACATCGCGGCGCTTTACAATCAGGTTCCGCTCGGAGCGATTGTGCAAATTATTCCCGATCGTTTGCCCAAAGCGCCAAAGGCGCCGCCGGTTCCATCGACCATTGCCATGGCGCAAGTTGCGCAAACGAACGCGTCGCCGGAGCAGTTTGCTTCCACCTCGGCTTCTGGTCCGCTAAGCGTCGAACAAATGCGAATGGCTGGAGCGCTGGCTGCGGAGCGGCAAAAAGCCCAGGCTCGCAAAGCGATGCCGGTGCCGAACAAGGGCGTAGTGACAGCCCAAAACACTCCAGGCGCATAAGACTAATCGGCGCATGTCCATTCGGGTGGCGGTCCGAGTCAGTCTTGACAACCGCGATTGCGCCCGCGAGCGTCCACGTCCCCGAAGTTTTTTGATTTTAATAATGGCCAATACCAGATCAGCCGCCAAGCGCGCCCGTCAGACCGTGAAGCGATCGCTTCGCAATCGCAGCGCCGTCACGCGTCTGCGTACGATGCAGAGGCAAGTGCGCTCCGCAGCAACCCCGTCCGGCGATCAAATTCGCGCCGTCATCTCCGCGATCGATAAGGCCGCTAAGCGCGGAGTCATTCACCTAAATGCCGCTAATCGCCGCAAAGCGCGACTTAACAAAGCGCTCGCCACGTTGTAGTCGCTTCCCTGTGGGAAGCGTGGCGCTGAGGTGTTTAACGACCGCGCGTCCGCGCGTCTCACCCGCCTTCGCGATGCTACGGCGCGGGCCAGTCAGAGACGCGGCTACCAATTGGCCTTTGCATATCTCACCGGACGGATAGATTCTTCCGAATGATTCCCGCTCTCCTCCTCGTTTTCTCGGCCGTCGTCTATCGCGTCACGACAGGGCTCTTGATTCATTCGGGTGCGAGCTGGCTTTCCAACTTCGCGCCGCTCGCCGCAATTGCGCTCTGTAGCGCGGCCGCTTTCCCCAAAAAATACAAATTCTCAGTGCCGCTTGTTACGCTCTTTATTTCCGACGCAGTGATTAATTTTCGTTACGGGGCCCCCCTGCTGGACCCGCAGATCTTGGTTCGTTATTTCGCGCTGATTGCGGTCGGGTTCATTGGAGTTCTTTTGCAAAATCGCGCTTCGTTAAAGACGCTGTTGCCGGCTTCCATTGTTGGATCGACAATTTTTTACGCGATCACCAATGCGTTTTCCTGGTTGAGCGATCCGGGTTACGCGAAAAATTTCGCAGGACTCATTCAGGCGCTCACGATTGGTCTGCCTCAATACAGTGCGACGCCGAGCTGGATGTTTTTCCGCAATTCACTCATCAGCGATCTTCTGTTCACTCTGCTGTTTGTTCTTTGTATGAACTTCGGCCGAAGCATGGAGGGATCCCGAGCGCGCGCCGCGCGGTTCCGTCCCGCAGCTGCGGGATGACCGCCATGCAGCCGGGGGAGCAGCGCGACGAAGTCGAGATGCTCTCGCTGATGCTGTTGATCCGGCGTTTCGAGGAGCGCGCCAGTCAGCAGTATCAAGCGCAGAAGATCGGCGGTTTCTGTCATCTTTATATCGGCCAGGAAGCGGTTGTGGCCGGTGCGGTCGCGGCCGTGCGCGATGATGATTACATCATCACCGCATATCGCGATCATGCCCACGCGCTTGCCCGCGGCACCAGCGCGAACGCGTGCATGGCAGAGCTTTTCGGAAAAGAGACCGGCTGCTCGCGAGGTCTCGGTGGCTCAATGCATTTCTTTAACCGACAAAACCACATGTATGGCGGTCATGCCATTGTCGCCGCTCACGTTCCGCTGGCTGTTGGACTGGCCTTTGCCATTAAGTACCGGGACGAGGATCGCGTAACGCTCTGCTTCTTCGGTGACGGCGCGATCAACCAAGGCTCTTTCCACGAAGCTTTGAATCTCGCCGCGCTTTATAAGTTGCCGATCGTATTCATTTGCGAAAACAACCTCTTCGCCATGGGTACCTCGGTGAAAAGGTCGACATCGCTTAAGCAAATTGTCGATCGCGCCGAGGGTTACGATATCCCCGGAGAAATTGTCGATGGCATGAATTTTCGCGAAGTGCGCGACAAAATCGCCGAGATTGTGAGTTCCATCCGCAAAGAATCGCATCCGGCGTTCGTTGAGGTTCAGACTTACCGCTATCGCGGTCACTCGATGTCCGACCCGGCAAGTTATCGGACGAAACAGGAACTGGAGAAATACCGGCTTGATGACCCAATCACGCGTTTGCGGGCGCAGCTCACGCGTGAAGGAAAATTAACACATGAGCAGTTCGACCTGCTCGACAAGCGCGCGAAGGAAACAGTGCTCGCCAGTGTGAAATTCGCTGAGGAAAGCCCGCAACCGCCGCTGGACAAACTTTACGATTACACGTACGCGAACGGGGCAAACTCGTGAGGGAAATTACCTATCGTCAGGCGCTCAACGAAGCGCTCGCCGAAGAACTGGAGCGGGATCCGAATGTTTTTCTAATGGGCGAAGAGGTTGCTGAATACAACGGCGCTTACAAAGTGAGCCAGGGCTTGCTCGAGCGCTTCGGGCCGAGGCGCATCATCGATACCCCAATCAGCGAAAACGGATTTGCCGGGCTGGGAGTTGGGGCGGCGATGGTCGGGCTGCGGCCGATCATTGAGTTCATGACGTTCAGTTTTTCGCTCGTAGCTTTCGATCAGGTGGTGAACAACGCTCCGAATATGTTCACCATGTCGGGCGGCCAGTTTAATATTCCGATCACGTTTCGCGGCCCGAACGGACCTGCACATCAGCTCGGCGCTACCCATTCGCATGCAACGGAAAACCTTTACGCCAGCGTGCCCGGTCTGAAAGTTTGCACGCCAGCCACGCCGCGTGACGCAAAAGGATTGCTGAAAACAGCCGTGCGCGATAACAATCCAGTGCTGGTTCTGGAGGCCGAATTGCTCTACAGCTCGAAAGGAATGGTCGAGCCGCCGGATGAAGAGCTGCTCATCCCACTCGGCAAAGCGGAAGTGAAACGCGAAGGCAGCGATGTGTCGATCATCTGTTACGCACAGACTGTTCCGCTCGCGCTGAAAGTTGCCGCGCAACTGGAAGAGGAAGACATCTCTGCGGAAATTGTCGATCTTCGTTCGATCAAGCCACTTGATGAGAAAGCAATTTTCGATTCGGTTGCAAAAACTCATCGGGTGGTGATCGTCGAGCAAGATCATCCGTTTTGCGGCGTGGGCGCAGAGGTTTGCTACCGGATTCAGAAAAGCGTTTTCGATGAGCTCGACGCGCCCATCATCCGCGTATCACAAGAAGATGTACCCATGCCCTACAACGAGCGCCTCGAGAGAGCCGTGCTGCCGAACGCGGACAAATTAATCGCGGCTGTGAAAAAAGTTTGTTATGCGTGATTCTCTCATTTCGCTTTAACGCTTCCCATGCCCGAAATCCAAATGCCCAAGCTCAGCGACACGATGACGGAGGGCACTCTCGTCGCGTGGAAGAAAAAGAAGGGCGATAAAGTTTCAGCCGGCGAAGTGCTCGCCAAGATCGAGAGCGACAAGGCGACGATGGAATGGGAATCATCTGAAGACGGAACGCTCACCGAAATTTATGTTGAAGAAGGCGGCAAGGTAAACGTCGGCGACAAGATCGCGTTCATCGGTGAGGAAGGTGAGGAAGCGTCGAAGGAAAAGGAAGGGGAAAAAGGGAAGGAGGAAAAAGAGGAAAAGCCGAAAGCCGAAGAGGAGAAGGAAGAAGGCAAGCCGAAAAAGGAAGAAGCAAAAAAAGAAGAAAAGCCTAAGGAGCCGAAAGCGGAAAAGAAAGAGGAGAAAAAAACGGCGGCACCGAAAACGGAAAAGAAAGCTGAAGCTGAAAAGCCGGCGCCGAAAGTCGAAAAGGCTGAAGAAGCGCGCGTAAAAGCGTCGCCCGTTGCTCGCCGAATCGCGGCTGAGCTCGGGGTCGATCTTTCCAGCGTGAAAGGCACAGGCCCCGAAGGTCGTGTCACTGAAACGGACGTGCGCACCGCAGCCAAATCAAAAACCGCCATTCCAAAACCTTCCGCCCCGGCCGCTGTTAAGACCGGCGAAAGCGCACGCATTCAACTTTCCGGCATGCGTAAAATCATTGCGGAACGGCTGGTTGAAAGCCTCGGCCCGATTCCGCATTTTTATCTCAACATCGACATCGACGCCGGACCGCTCATGGAAGCGCGGGAGGAATTGAAATCCGCGGGTGAAGACGCTGACGCTGCCAAGATCACCGTCAACGACTTCGTTTTGAAGGCTGCCGTGCAAGCGGCGGTAAAAGTACCGCGGGTGAATGCATCATTCGATGGCGACGCGTTTGTCCAATACGCAGATGTCGATCTTGGAATTGCGGTCGCGATTGAAGATGGACTGCTGACGCCGGTGATTCGCGGCGCGCAAAACAAATCGCTGCGCGAAATCAGCGAGTTGGTGAAGGATCTGGCGCATCGCGCGCGCAACAAGCGGATGAAGCCGGAAGAGTTTCAAGGCGGCACATTCACCGTCTCAAATCTCGGCGGGATGGGCATCGACAGTTTTTCCGCCGTAATCAACCCTCCGCAGGGATTCATCCTCGCCATCGGCAAGATCACGAAAGTTCCTGTAGTCGATGATTGCGACCAAATCGTTGTTGGTCATCGCATGTCGATCACGATGAGCTGCGACCACCGCGTCATCGACGGCGCCCTCGGCGCAGAGTATCTTAAGGAACTACGCCATCTGCTCGAAAATCCGGCGCTGCTACTGGTCTGAAATTGTAGCAGCGGTCTATGACGGTCGAAAACTGGATTTGGCTAATGCCCGGTCGTCTCCCAAATCATAAAATCGTCCAGCGTTTGCCGGGTTTTGTCCGCGACAAATTCAACAACCGTCGCGTCGTCGACGAAGCCTAGAAACGGAATCTTGTCCGGAATCAAATCGAATGGGTCGACCAAGTAATTGAGACCAGCTACGATCCACATAAGAGCATCATTCGAAACCTGCTGGTATTCACCGCGCTCGTACGCGCGGACCAGCCGCAGCATCGTCTGAACATCCGCCCAATTTTCGTTGAACGGCTGCCTGGGGAGTGACGCCGCCTTTCTAGCAGCTTGTTCAAAAACCGAGCGCAGACCGCCGGAACCGGCGAGACACAATTTTGCTTCGCTGAGCGCCCGGGCAAACGCCTCGCTGCGCAAGGCCGCTTTCTGATAGGAAACGCGCCTTTCGGCGCGCGATTTCGTTTTCGCTTTTCTCATCGGATGAGATGAAAGCATTTCGCTTCGCGGATGAGAAGCCGATTCTGATTAAGGCCTTGTCGCCAGAATGAGCGGCGACGGGCCGGGCGCTTTCAGTTTGCGCACTTTTCTAAAGCCTGCGTCTTCGAGCCAGCTTTTGATCTCGTTAAAGCTGAAGGTGTCGCCTTCTTTGGTATTAATCAGCATGGTCACAGCAAACATTAATGAAGGCAACGGTTCGGTCCGTTCGTCATTCACGAGCCAGTCGCCGATGGCGATCGTCCCGCCGGCCTTCAACGTTCCGAAAGTTTTCTTCAGCAAATGGCGGCTGCGCTCTTTGCCTTCGCTGTGTAAGATGTGGCCGAGCGTAGCGATGTCGTAGCCGCTTCCGAAATCGGCTTCGCCGATATCGCCCTCGATGAATTTGAACCGATCGCCCACGCCGAATTTTTGCGTGATTCGCCTGGTCGTGGGAATCATTCCCGCCCAATCCACCGCCGTGACTTGCACCTGAGGTGATTTTTGCGCGAGAGCGATTCCCCAGATTCCGGAGCCGGCAGCAACGTCGAGCACGCGTGTCGGTTGCTTCGCAGCAGCCAATTTCAAATGATCAGCGAGTGCTTGTGCGCTGCCGTAACTCGTCGGGATAATGTTTTCGACCAGTTCGGTAAAAAACTCTGTCCCGGGATGTTCTTCGTTGCGCGCTTCTGCCGGCTCTCCCGTGCGCACGATATCATCGAGCTTGAGCCAGGGCGGAATCAATCGCTTCATGTTCATCGGAAAAAACCCGGCGAGCGTCCCTGGTTTATTGCTTACGAGAAAAGCTTCGCTTTCAGGTGTGAGCGAATATTTATCGCCGCTCTTTCTGAGCAATTCGAGTCCCACGAGTGCGTTCATGATGGCGCGTAAACCGCGCGGAGATGTGCCCGTTTCTTTGCTGAGTTGCCCGACAGTCTTCGCTCCGCTTGCGAGCGAATCGAAAACTTTGTTGCTCACGGCTGCCCCAATAATAAACGGTGGCGCGTAGGCGGAACCAAACTGCATCAAACGTTCGGGAGTAGGTTTTTCGTTGGTTTTCATCGTCGTAATTCAAAAAGACTGTATCAAGTCTTTGACAAGAGTCGTTTTGCTTCTGCCAGCTGTGGGGCATCGAATCCGTCCGGGAGATTGGCGCACAAATCGCGCAGTGGTTGCAAGCCTCTTTTTGGTTGGCTGATCGACCTTGCCGCTTGTGCCATGCTGATCGCGGCTTTGAGTTGAAGCAGGACCGCGTTTTGTTGTTTGGCGATATCCACGGCCGTTTGCAGCGAACGCATCGCCTCTTCTTGATTGTGTGAGTCGAGGCGGAGTAGATACAGGCCTTGCAACCGATAGAGTTCCGGTACGAAGACGCCGATCCCAGGCTCAGACACGGTGTCGAGTGCCGATCGAAGAACGGTTAGGGCCTCGGAAAACTTTCCGAATTTTGCACGAGCTTCGGCGAGAAGCGCGGCATAATAGCGGAAGAATGGCCCAACCGCGGAAGCCCGGGGATATTCAGCCTCCATCAATTCCAAGCCCGCCTCGGAATCCTGTCCGATGGCATGCGCCCAGCCAGAAAGCAGAAGTGCGTGTGCGCGTTGCGGAGGAAAATTGTATTTGTCCGCAAGCTCGATCACGCGTTCTGCCAACTGATCGAGAGCCTCGTGGTCACCGGCCAACTGGTGAAATACTGTCCCACTTTGGGCGGCGAAGGCCAGACTATGCGGGTGATTCAGCATTTCAGCGAGCGATAGCTCTTGTTCGACGCAACTCCTGCCGCTCGCAAGAACGCCCGAAAGGCCAAGGGCGAGCGCCTGGACGTTAAGCGCGCAAACGCCCGGATCATGACCTCCGAACACTGGGCCCAACCATTTATGCCGGGCTGGGTCGTAGCGCTTGGTGCCTTCGCGACCGTCCGTCAATGCAGTCACCGTGTCCCCACGGAAAAACGCGGTGGACCAGCGGCAGTGAAACGCCTCCAGCAGCAGGCCTGAGTCAGTTGAATGCTGGCCGAGTCCGACAAGCTCCTGGGCTCGATCGCGCGCCTTTTTTAGATTACGGCTGGCGATGGCTGAATTCCACAGACCCCACGTTGCTTTAAACAGCCCAGTCTCATCGCCTAATCTCGTTCCGGTCTCGCAGGCTCGTTCGTAGACTTCCTCGAGCTCCGGAGTCTGGTAGCCTTTCATAATCGTAAGCGGGGGCCCCAATTTGAGCAGCAGAGCAAGTTCACGCCGCAATCGATCCGGGCCTTCCACCAATTTGGCAGCCTCTCTAAGGCCGTTGCTGAAATGGGCGACCCCTTCAGCAAAGTTGGAGCGAGCTGCGGCTCGATCACCTGCGCGTTCATAATAGACACATGCTTGATCGGCGAGACCGCCTTGAGCGAGATGTTGCGCCAGCAGCTCCGGTTCGCTTTCGGCCACGGCGGGGAAATGCTCCTCCAGCGCCCGCGCAACCCGCTCATGAATCTGCTGACGCCGTCCACGCAGAAGGTTGTCGTAAGCGACGTCACGCATCAGCGCATGTTTGAAGCTGTAGCTCAGTTCGCCCGCCCGGGACTGAGGAAATGCCAGACCGGCGTCAACGAGACGCGCAATTCCCGTCGCGACGTCACCCGCGGAAGTACGAGTCACCGCCTCCAGGAGCGCATAAGAAAATTGTTGCCCAATCACGGCCGCGACTTGGGCAATCTCCTTTGCTGGCCCGAGTCGATCGAGCCGCGCCATCAGCGAATCTTGCAAAGTAGCGGGCACGACAGGCCGATCGGGCGTCGCCGATTCCATGATGGCTTTGGTCAGCTCTTCGATGAAGAGTGGTACACCCTCGGTCTTGGCTAGGATGTCTTCGACCAGAGTTGGATTGAGCACTCGAGCCGTCGCCACGCCTGCGATTAGTTCAGCGCATTGCGTTTTGCTTAGGCGGCTAAGAGCCAGCGACGTGACATGGTCCCGGCCCGTCCAGGGCGATAAAAATTCGGGCCGCGCGGTAATGAGAACGAGCACACACATTGAAGCGATGCTATCGATCACGCGGGTGACCAACTCCTGGGTGGTCGGATCAATCCAGTGCGCATCTTCCAGGACAAACAAGACTGGTTTTTGCTCAGCCAGCCGGCTCAGTTGATGGACGATCGCGGCAATCGTTGCGGCTTTGCGCTGGGCCGGTGCGAGGTCAAGCGGAGGATAACGATCGTCGAGAGGTATTGAGAGGAGGTCGGCGAAAAGACTCCTCGTAGAGTCACTGAGATTGTCTGTCGCACTGAGGAGCGTTTCCAGCTTCTCAAGCTTGATAGTGGCAGAATCCTCCATCGTAAAGCCGGCGGACCGCTCAAATTGACGGATGACGGGATGAAGCGCGCTATTCGTGTGATAGGGCGAACACTGGCAGATCACATGATAGTAGGGATCGTCAACGATTCGCTCAAACAAGGCGTCAACGATCCGTGATTTCCCCATGCCAGGTTCGCCGGAAAGAAAAACGACCTGGCCCTCGCACTCTTTTGCCAATTGCCACCGATCGAGGAGGAGTCCGATTTCCTGCACGCGGCCGATGAATGGGCCGGTCCTGGCGCCATGTCCGGCCGCGAAGCGACTCGCGACCGCTGCCTCGCGCAGCACGCGCCAGACTTGGACCGGATTAGCGAATCCCTTCAGCGTTTGTTCGCCAAGGCTCTGGTAGTCGAATTGCCTTCCGAGCAAATGGTGAGTGCTCTCGCTAACGACGATGGAATTGGGTTCTGCCAGCGTCTGGAGCCGTGCCGCGAGATTAGGCGTTTCTCCCACGATTGAATGTTCGCGTGCGACTCCACTTCCAATGATGTCGCCAATCACGACGATCCCAGTGGCAATGCCGATGCGGGTCTCGAGAGCTCGGCCGTCGGGACCTTTCAACTGCATCAGATTGTCGATGATCGCGAGTGCCGCGTAAACCGAACGTTCCGCTGCATCCTCCTGGGCCTGTGGGTAACCAAAATAGGCGAGCACGCCATCGCCCAAGAACTTGGCGTAGCCAGTGCGGTCGAACCCACCAGGTCGGAAAACAATACTGTGACCTGGCGTCGTTCCGCTTCCTGTATTTCTGGTGTTCTCGGCGATGTTTCTGGTTGGGTCGGTGCAGGCTGGAGTGCCGCGAGTGCTCTCAAGAGTTTCCGGCGATGTCCAAGAGAAAGGCCTAGCTTCTCCAAATCGGTCTCCGCAAGATCGGAAAGGACATCGAAATCGATATCATTGTCGGCGAACACGCCCGCGTATTGTTCGAGGCCTTGTTCTTTAAGCCACTCCCCCAGCTTCGTCATAGCAGTTTAAGCTCTTTTCCGAAACGCAGGCGACCGTTGGCAGGAATTCGTCGGGAATGAATGGTGATTTCGACCTGCCATGCAGTTTGTTACAATCGGAAAACCGTTGCTCACGATCGGGAAAACTGAACGCAGGATAGGTGTTCGCTAACCGTAACGCAAGAAGCTCGGAGAGTGACGGGGGTATTACCATGAGACGATCATCTCTTTGCATTGCAGCGATGAGGAAGACAGAATGCGAGCGCATTTCGAGTCGCAAATCGAATCAAGCAGGAACATGCGCCGCGCGGCGTTTGGAACTGACTTTCATTAAATTTTGGTTGACATCTTTCTCAGCGAAAACCCACTCTCGGCCATGAACGAAGAAGGGGGGTGATCCTGGATGCACAACGCTTCCCTTTTGCCGATGGCTAAGTCTCGATTCGGTTGGCTGGTTTTCGGTTTGATTCTCTTGCTTCCTGCGCAATCGCTTTTATCGCAGGGGTGAGGCGCCGGGAGAAGTTTGGCGCCCAGTTGGGGTGCCCTCGACCGCTATTCTTCGGGCGCTCAAGAGACGCCCTATCTGCAATCACACCAATGGGTGGCAACGGTGGCCTACCGTTATTTCCATTCTTTCCGTGACTTTAATGCTAACGGCGACGAAGTACATATACCGCTAATCAAAAATGACACTTACGTCGATCTTTTTGATGTCGCGGCTACATATGCGGTAACCAAGAGATTCAGCTTAACCCTCGAACTTCCGATTCAGTATGGCAGCCGGACAAACGCGGCGGAGCATGATGGTGTTCATGTCCACACCATGCGAGCCAGTGGCATCGGCGATCTGAGACTATCGGCCAATTATTGGCTGCTGAACCCAGATAAGCATCCGGACCAAAACATCTCGTTGAGTTTAGGCGTGAAAGCGCCGACCGGCGATGACGCGGCCAGAGATTGGTCATTTCGTCCTACTGGCCCGGAGTTGCGACCAGTGGATCCGGCGATTGAGCCAGGAGACGGAGGCTGGGGGATCATTGTATCCGGCAACGCGTTTGCAAAAGTTTACAAACGCACCTTCGCCTATGTTAACGGCTTTTATCTCATCAACCCGCGGGAAACGAATCACGTTCACACTGTGAATTTCGATGTACCTCCGTTTACCCACGGTGATCCCGGCCTGATGGTCGATTCCGTTCCGGATCAAGTCATGGTTCGGGGCGGTTTAGCTGGCGCCATTTGGCCGAAAATCGGACTCTCGGCAAGTTTCGGGGCGCGGTGGGAAGGCATTCCGGCGCATGATCTGATCGGTGGGAATGATGGTTGGCGATTGCCGGGGTTTTCGGTTTCAGTCGAACCAGGAATCTCCATTTCGCATGGCAGAGACTTTCTCGGAGTGACTGCGCCGGTCGCTGTTTATCGATATGGCGTCGTCAGTGTCCCTTTCGCGCGGACGCACGATCCACTCGGAGGTATAGCGAGCTTCGCCGATTTCCAAATCAACGTTACCTACTCGCACGTGTTCTAAGCTTTTCGGAAGTTTTTCGCTTTGCGCGAACTTTCTGAATTGCTTTGTGAGTTAGCAGTTGGTGTAAACACGACAAATTTTGCGAACCAAGGGTTTGTATTTTCTAAATCAAGACTCGCCAAGATCGAGAACCGGCGAATAATTCATGCCGTGAGCGAGCAGGGAAGGGGGTACAAGCCGCGTGAGGAAATGGAAGGGACGGAGCGCGCCACACTTGCGGGGTTTGCCCAGAAATCTGGTGACTCGCGCGGGCGAAAATATCCGGAGCCGAGCCACGTATATCGGATGGAATTTCAACGTGATCGCGCGCGGATCATTCATGCGCGCGCGTTTCGCCGGCTCGAGTACAAGACGCAAGTTTTTCTGAACGGCACCGGCGATCATTTACGTACGCGCCTGACCCATTCGATCGAGGTGGCCTCGATCAGCCGAACAATTGCGCGTGCATTAGGGCTGAACGAAGATCTCTCGGAAGCGATCGCGCTGGCGCACGATCTCGGTCATGCGCCCTTTGGCCACTCCGGCGAAGAGATGCTGGCCGAATGTATGCGCGACCACGGCGGATTCGATCACAATCGGCAGAGTGTGCGCGTGGTGGAACTGCTGGAAAATCCTTATCCAAATTTCCCAGGTTTGAATCTGACGTTCGAAGTGCGGGAAGGTTTACGAAAGCACCAGGCCTTTTATGATCC
>QHOD01000113.1 GCA_003218615.1 Verrucomicrobiota bacterium | reverse complement strand
TCTCGACTGGCTCACCACTTCCGTGCTCGCTTGCATCATTATATGGTGGTGGCTCGGACGGTGACCACCAGCGACAGCGGAGTTCGGTAAAATTAGCTTGCCATCCCCCGATTGTTTCTGATACGAGCCAGCAACATGAAATGTGCAGCAGTGTTCCTATTCGTTTCCATTGCGTTTGCCTCGGAAGGCTTCGGCGTCTTGCGCCCGCGCTTCCCGGTCAAAGCAGCGCCCCCATTTAGCGGCGATGTCATCATCATCGGAGGTGACGTAACTCAGAATCCCGCCAAGACTTCTCTGCCTAAAGCATCCAAATAATCCGCTCGGCAGGGTGCCGCAGCGATGGCAAATGCTGATCTCCTTCAATCGACAATCGGCAATCTGAAAACTTGTCCTGAGCGCTCCGCCGATCCATCTCGTACTCAACTTCGGAAGGTAAACGGGAGTCGCATCCGAACTACAACCGGCTGGCCATGTTTGCGCGCCGGGGCGAACCGCCAATTTTGCACGGCATTCATTGCTTCCTCTGCAAACGAATAAGCTGTGGCTGTTATGGGGCGGATATCGCTGGTCGCGCCATCGGCCGTGACGCTGAACTCAACAACGGCATAACCCCAATGACGCCTCTTAGCTTCCGTCGCAGGAAAAAAAGGGACATAGCCTTTTAAGAACTTCGGCGGCGTATCGTAAGCACTCGAAGGTGTAACGGATGTCATGTAAGTCGCGACTTGTTTTTCGGGCATCGGATTGCTTTCAATCGCCAGATTTGGAGAGGAACAATCGCAAAGAAGCAGCGTTGTTATTAGACTGAGTGCGGCAAAACCGCGATCAACGAGGTTTGGCTCATAACCGGGATTCTTCGAGGGAAAGGACATCGTGGTTTGGCAAAGAGGCGGGGGCGGGAATCGAACCCGCGAATAGCGGTTTTGCAGACCGCGACCTTACCACTTGGCTACCCCGCCGGTTGCGCGAGCGAATAATATCGTTGTAGCGGCGCTTGTATCAAGGCCGAGAGTGGATAAACAGGCGTTTGCCACAAACGCCTCTACAAACTTTCAGGATTGGACGTTGGACGTTGCACTTAAGCATGACTTCCCGCTCGACGGACGTATTTCACGCCGCGCAAAAACGCATCCCGGGCGGCGTAAATTCGCCGGTGCGCGCGTTTCGAAACGTCGGCGCTGAACCATTTTTCGTCGACCGCGCGCAAGGCGCGAAGGTTTGGGACATCGAGGGAAAGGAATACATCGATTACGTCGGCAGTTGGGGTCCAGCGATTCTCGGTCATGCCCCGAAGGTTGTTGTTGATGCAGTCTGCGAAGCCGCGACGCGCGGATTGAGTTTTGGAATTCCAAATCCGCTCGAAGTCGAAATAGCGGAACTGATCTGTGACTGGATGCCGTCGATCGAAAAAGTGCGAATGGTCAACAGCGGCACGGAAGCGACCATGTCCTGCATCCGGCTGGCGCGCGGCTTCACCGGTCGCGATAAAATCATCAAGTTCGACGGCTGTTATCATGGGCACGTGGACGCACTGCTGGTAAAGTCCGGCAGCGGCGCGCTAACGCACGGGCGACCTGACAGTGCCGGCGTTCCGCAGGCGTTTGTCGGTCTTACAATTTCGCTGCCCTTCAATAATGTCGATCTTGTGCGCAAAGCCTTTCGCGAAAATAAAAATGAGATCGCGGCGGTGATCATTGAGCCGATTCCGGCAAACGCTGGACTTTATTTTCCGCGCGACGATTTCTTGCCGGTCTTGCGCGAAGAATGTACGAAGCATGGCGCCCTTTTGATCTTTGATGAAGTGATGACTGGATTTCGCGTAGCCCGCGGCGGTGCCCAGGAAATCTACCGGATCACGCCCGACCTGACTGCTCTCGGAAAAATCATCGGTGGCGGATTACCGGTCGGCGCATTTGGCGGCCGCGCCGAAATCATGGATCAACTTTCGCCCGATGGTCCGGTTTATCAGGCGGGAACCCTATCTGGAAATCCGCTGGCGATGGCAGCGGGTCTGGCGCAATTGCGCGAGCTGGAAAGAATCGATGGCTGGAAGTTGCTCGAAAAACTCGGAGCGCAATTCGAGGAGCTGGCGCGAGATGCAATCGCACAGGCAAAGAGCGACATCACGTTTCACCGCATCGGCTCAATGTTGTGTTTGTTCTTTGCGCGCGGGCCGATTGTCGATCTTGTCAGCGCGCAGCGGAGCGATTTGAAAATGTTCGCCAAATTTTTCCGCGGCTGCCTGAAGCAGGGCATCTATTTCGCGCCGTCGCAATTTGAGACGGGATTCATTTCCACGGCGCATACATCGGAGGATTTCGAGCGCACAGGCGCGATAATGCGCGAAGCGCTGGCCGAGCTATAGGCAGCGGTTCGCTTCTCCCAGGTATTTGCGGACGGAGACATTTGCAAACTCGCGAATTCGCCCAGTCGCGAAATTCTTTTTCGAAGGTGACAGAAAGTTTTTTGTTAAAGGAATCACCTACGGTCCATTCAAGCCGGACGCGGAAGGGCATTACCTCGGACGACCGGAGCAGGTCGATGTCGACCTTGCGCTCATGCGCCAGGTCGGCCTGAACGTTATCCGGATTTATCATGCCCCGCCGCGGTGGTTTCTTGATCGTTGCGCCGGGGCCGGTATGCGCGTCCTGGTGACACTTCCCTGGGCAAAGCATATCGAGTTTCTGCGGGAACGATCGACGCGCAAAGGCATTGCCGAAGCCATTCAGGTTGCGGTGAGCGCGCATGCCGGACATCCGGCGATCTTTGGTTATCTCGTCGGTAACGAAATCTCGAGCACCATGGTGCGCTGGCTCGGTGCGCGGCGCGTGACGGAATTTGTGGAGGAATTGATTCGTATCGGCCGCGAGATCGATCCAGATGTTCTCTTTTCCTACGCCACGTATCCACCGACTGAATATCTCCTCCCGCAGAATGTCGATTTTTTTTGTTTTAACGTTTACTTACACAACCAACGCGATTTCGAGCGTTATCTGTTGCGTCTGCAAAATCTGACCGACGAGCGCCCGCTCATCCTGGGCGAATTTGGCATGGACACTCTCCGGCATTCGCAGGAAGAGCAGGCTGAAATGCTCACCTGGCATGTCGATAGCGTCGTGAAGTGCGGTCTGGCCGGAACCATTTTTTTTACCTGGACGGACGAGTGGTTTACCGGTGGACAGGAAATTACCGATTGGGCATTCGGGCTCGTCACACGCGAGCGGGAACCGAAGAAAGCCTTCCATGCGCTTCGAGAGAAACTTGGTCAGGAAAATTCTACGTTGCCGCATCACCCATTGCCGCGTGCGCCATTTGTCTCCGTAATCGTTTGCTCGTACAACGGTGGCGGGACGCTCGCTGCGTGTTTGGATTCGCTCGGGAAACTCAATTATCCCGATTACGAAGTGATCCTGGTTGACGACGGATCAACCGATGACACTGCTTACATCGCAGCGCAGTTCCCCCGGGTCCGCTACATCCATCAACCCAACCACGGCTTGAGCCATGCGCGCAATTCAGGCGCGGCTGCGGCGAAAGGCGAAGTGCTCGCCTATACCGATTCCGACTGCATGGTTGATGGCGATTGGCTTTATTATTTAATTGGCACGCTTGTCAGCGGCGAGTATGCCGGTGTGGGCGGGCCCAACGTTACACCCCCGGCGAGAAATTGGATCCAAGCCTGCGTCGCAGCTGCGCCCGGGGGGCCCAGTCACGTTTTGCTCACCGATACCATCGCCGAGCACATTCCCGGCTGTAACATGGCGTTTTATCGCTCAGCGTTTGAAAGGGTCGGTGGGTTCGATCCAGAATATCACAAAGCCGGTGACGATGTTGATTTTTGCTGGCGACTCCAACAGGCCGGCTGCGTAATTGCTTTCAGTCCGACCGCCATCGTTTGGCATTATCGACGTTTTACACTCCTGGCTTTTTTAAAGCAACAGGATGGGTATGGCGAAGCCGAGTCGCTGCTTCGTTTCAAACACTTGATTTTTTTTGGTCCGACCGGCACCGCGAAATGGCGCGGTCAGATCTACGGGACGCCTCGCTTTAGCTGGTTCATCAACCGGCCGGTGATCTATCATGGAATTTTCGGCGAAGGATTCTTTCAATCGATTTATCCCAGGCCGCAGTCGGAAGTCGCCGCTTACCTCAGCAGTATTGAATGGTTCGCGCTGGCGATTTTTCTTTTTGGGCTCGGGATTTTCCTGCCTGCTCTGCGTATCGTGCCTTATCTCATGCTGGGCGGCACTTTCTGCGTCGCACTTTCGTACATGGTGCGGGCGCCAATCGAACCGAAATTCGATACGGTGCACGCACGGCTCCTCGTGATGGTCCTCGCTTTCGCCCAGCCGCTCGTCCGAGGGTGGTCGCGTTATTTCACCTGGCTGCATTTCAAACGCACGCCTCGAAGCGTGATTCGAATGCACGAACATTTGCCGAATGGCGCCCGTTTCGCCGGCGGTTTGAGTCGCCGAGTTTTTTGGAACGAAGAAGGCAGGGACCGTCACTACTTGCTTGGTGCCGTCTTTCAGTTGCTGGAGGAAGAAGGCTGGCGCTATTCCACCGATACCGGGTGGAACGAATGGGACATTCAAATCTACGGGAATTTTTGGTGGAGCATCGCGCTCCAGACCGTCACCGAATATCACGGCGGGGGGAAATGCTTAACGCGGGTTCGGCTTCGTGACAGACTGGTCACAACGACCGTGATTTTTAATCTCATTGCATTGGCTCTGTTGGTATATCGGCAGCTCAACATTTCACATGTCGATTTTTGGTTCATTATTCCGTACGTGCTCTTCCTGGTTTTTCTTGCAACGCGCGCGCGCGTGCTGAAATCGCGCGTAGCCGAACTCGTCGATCTTGCAGCGCAGCGTGCAGGCCTGCAGCGGATTTTGCGCCGAGGTAAAATCGCCCCATTAACGACGACCCCGCAGGCTCAGGTCCCGGTGAATGCAATGAATGGAGCGTCGTCGCACTTCCCATAACAACCGGGTGATGGCGTCGGGCACGGATGCGCTACAATTTCAAACGTGTTTTACCCTTGCCGCGCTCGATTCGGCCAATTCGTCTTGCTTCTAACATCGACATCGCTCGTGGCGCGTCGCGCTCGGAAACGACCGCCACCATCCCAATGCCCATGTTGAAAACCTGATACATCTCGGCGGGATCGACATCTCCATATTGCTGGATGATTTGGAAAATGCGGGGGACGCGCCATGACTTTGTCTCGATCACAGCGTCGCAATTTTTTGGAAGCACTCGCGGAACGTTGTCGACCAAGCCGCCACCGGTGATGTGCGCCAGACCCTTGATCAAACCATGTCCGACTTTCGCCAGCAGAGGCTGATAGTTTTTGTGTATGCGCAGCAATTCTTTTCCGATCGTTTTTGGATTGAGCCGCATTTTCTCGAACAAAACCTTCCGCGCGAGCGAATAGCCGTTGGTATGCAACCCGTTTGACGGAAGTCCCAGAACGACGTCGCCCGGTTTGATGGTCGACCCATCAATCATCTTCGCGCGATCGACCACGCCGACGATGCACCCGGCCAGATCGTATTCGTCTTCGCGATACATGTCCGGCAGTTGTGCGGTCTCGCCACCGATCAAGGCGCAACCGGCCGCGCGGCACGCGCGTGAGAATCCCCGCAGCAATTGGTCGAACACCCGCGGTTCGAGTTTTTCGCAGCCGATGTAATCGAGAAAGAATAGCGGACGCGCGCCGACGACGGCGATGTCGTTAACGCAATGATTTACCATGTCGGCGCCGACGGTATCATGTCGATCCAAGGCGAAGGCGATCTTCAATTTCGTACCGACGCTGTCGATGCTCGATACGAGAATCGGGTCGCGCATGCTACGAAAGTTGGCGCGAAACAATCCGCCGAAGCCGCCGATTTTTCCAAGCACTTGCGGGCCGTGCGTTTGTCTGACGAGGGTTTGAATTCGCCGCTTGAGTCGATTCCCGAGATCGACATCTACACCGGCGCGAGCGTAAGCCTTTCGTTGCTTTGTCATCCTGAGCGAGTGCGAAGGATCTCTCAAGCTATCCTCGACGCGATGATGGCCGCACGTTCCTCGCGTGACCATCCTGTTTTTGCGAGGTTCCTCGCTCCGCTGGGAATGACACGCTTTGGCTACTTCAAATCCGCAAACAGCGTCGGGTGCGTTTCCTGCTCGGCGAGCGCTTTCGCGCGTTGTTCGCGTTTTTCCATGATGAACTTGTCCAGGGCAGGATCGACGGGCAGGGGATAGTCCCCGGTGAAACAGGCAAGGCAAAAGCTATTCAGCGGCTTTCCGGTTGCGCGCACCATTCCCTCGACATCGAGATAACCAAGACTGTCCACGCCGAGGTATTTGCAGATTTCTTCCAGCGACATCTGATTGGCGATCAGCTTTTCCGGGTCGGGAAAATCGATGCCATAATGACAGGCAAAACGATGAGGCGGGCAGCTCACCCGCATGTGGACTTCCTTTGCGCCGGCCTCGCGCAAGTTCACCACACGCGCGCGCGCGGTCGTGCCGCGCACGATTGAGTCATCGACAACCACGACGCGTTTTCCGGCGACCATTTCCTTGATCAGGTTCAGTTTCACCCGGACGTCGAAATCGCGAATCAGTTGGCTCGGCTGCAAAAACGTGCGGCCAATGTAGTGATTGCGGACAAAAGCGTGGGCATAAGGAATCTTTAGTTCCTCAGCAAAACCAAGCGCTGCGTAATTTCCGGAATCTGGCACCGGCACGACAATATCTGCTTCGACAGGAAATCTGCGCGCGAGTTCGCGTCCCATCTCCATTCGCACCTTTCCCACGTTCACGCCGCCGAGCATGCTGTCGGGTCGCGAGAAGTAAACGTATTCGAACATGCAGAACGCTGGCCTCTCGTCCGGGAACGGCCGTTCCGAGCGCAATCCGTTTTCGTCGATAATCAACACCTCGCCGGGCTCAACTTCGCGGATGAATTCCGCGTGAATGAGATCAAAGGCGCAGGTTTCGGAAGCGAGAATATAAGCGCCGTCGAGCTTACCTAGCGAAAGCGGCCGCCAGCCAAAAGGATCGCGCACCGCGATGAGTTCGCGCTCGCTCATGATCAGGAGTGAAAATGCACCTTCGATTCTGCGCAATGCCGCCAACACACTGGCGCCGTTTTCGGCCGGTCGCGCTAGGAGATGCAAAATGATCTCGCTGTCGGCGGTCGTTTGGAAAATCGACCCTTTGCGCTCGAGCTCGTCACGTAAAAAATCGGCATTAATCAAATTGCCATTGTGGGCGATAGCCATTTGGCCGCGCACGCAGTCAACCACGAAGGGTTGCGCATTTTTGATCGTGCTCGTGCCCGTCGTCGAGTAGCGAGTGTGGCCGATTGCGCGAGTGCCCTTGAGCTTGGCCAGTTCGTCCTGTCCAAAGACCTGCGATACCAGGCCCATATCTTTGTGCATCAGAAAGCTCGTATCCGGCCCATTGCACGTGACAATCCCCGCGCTCTCCTGACCACGATGCTGCAACGCGAACAGGCCATAGTAAGTCAGCACCGCTGCGTTCGGATGCCCGAACACGCCGAAGAGCCCGCACTCATGCTGCGGCAGCGCAGCGGAGTCTGGTGCCTGGTCGATGTCGATTTTGTCTGGGGGAGAACTCACGCCAAATAATCCACCAGATTACGCGGGTATTCAATCTCGTGTTCTACAACCGTCGTCACAGGCTGGGAATCCTTTCTGTTTCATCTTCAACTGCGCGCCGAATGGCGTTCCACCAGTCGTCGTAAACGTCGGCAACCGGCCAGCGGAACATTTCGCCGTTTATCTGGATGCGCAGTTCGTCACTGCCGACTTTGCCCAGTTCTTGCCAAGGAACGCCGCGCTCTCGCAAGATCGACATCGCTCTTTCGGCATCAGCGTCCGCTACCGAAATAATGACCCGCGATTGCGATTCGTTGAAGAGCGCTGTAGCGGCTGGCGTATCGCCTGCGTCGAGATCGACATCGGCGCCGAGAAGTCCATCAGGGTTAAAACAGCATTCGGCCAGGGCGACCGCGAGGCCGCCTTCAGAGCAATCGTGCGCGCTTTTCACCAGAGCTTGGCGAATTAAATCACGGACCGCACGCTGCAGCTTCATTTCGTCTTCCAGATCGACATGGGGTGGGGGACCTTGCTTGAGCCCGTGACAGATTTTCAGGAACTGCGATCCGCCAACCTCGTTTCCGATTTCACCCACGAGAAGGATCTTGTCCCCAATGCTTTTGAACCATTGGGTCGTGATATGCCGCTTGTCATCGATCAAGCCGACCATTCCGATCGTCGGGGTTGGATCGACCACTCCTGCTGGGCTCTCATTGTATAAGGAGACATTTCCACCGGTGACCGGCGTGCCAAATACGCGACAGGCTTCGGCGATTCCTTCCACAGCTTCGCGTAGTTGCCAGAAATTTTCTGGCTTATAAGGATTGCCGAAATTCAAATTATCGGTCACAGCAAGCGGCCTTGCACCGGAACACGTCAGATTCCGCGCAGCTTCGGCCACGGCGATTTTGCCGCCCTCGCGTGGATCGAGTGCGCAATAGAGTGAATTGCAATCGGTCGTCGCGGCCAGGATTTTGTTTGCGTAGCGGACGAAGAATACGGCAGCGTCCGAGCCCGGCTTTACAAGAGTACCGGTTCGAACGGTGTGATCGTATTGGCGGTACACCCAATTCTTGGACGCGATCGTCGGATCGCGCAGCAGTTGGCGCAGCGCCTGCTGGTTGTCGATCCTCGGAAGATCATCGATTCGGCGTTCATCTCGACGTGTCGGGACAGGTTTCGCTTCGCGTGAATAGAGCGGCGCTTCTTCGGCGAGCGGTTTCGCCGGAATTTCCGCGGCAATCGCACCATTATTGCGCACTCGCATCATTCCATCGGCCGTCACGTGTCCA
>QHOD01000347.1 GCA_003218615.1 Verrucomicrobiota bacterium | reverse complement strand
CAGAAGAGCAAAAATAAGGAGCGCTTGTTTCATGGGCCTAACGAGAACAAGCTGAGCGACTGCTGACGACAGCGAGCGGTGCTTCTGGTTTCAGTATTGAAGTCATCGAAAGTAAATGTCGCGCCGGTCAGCGGTTCGCTCCAGCGCTTGGTTAGGTCTGGTGGTGGAATCTCCCATCTGGCTCGTCTAATAGCTCGACTTCCGAAAGAAGGCACAGCCCGTTTCCGCCACTGATAGGTCGATAGCCAATGTAATGCTTCGGCTTGGCGTGCTCGGACTGAATGATGATAGCTGGCACGTGACACCCCTCTGCATGAACGACGCCGCAATGCGGCAACCCGATGTCAACATGTACTCCTCCAATCTCGCCTGCATTCCCGAGATAGAAAACGGCGCGCCCGTCTTTCACGTCTTGCTCCAAGGCGATACGACCGTGAAGACACGGCGTCTCCCGCCACCGATCAACGTCGATTTTGCCCCACAGTTCCATGCGCGTGTGAAGGACCTAATTATGATTCGACGAAAGTTTGTTTCGCCTATTTCGGCTTTTCCCCAGGCAATGTCGCTGGAAAAAGGAAGGCATGGTTCATTCTTTATCGGGGGGCGTGGAGAGCGGCAATTCCAAACCGCTTGATCAGATTTAGCTCAGCGAATGAATCGAATGCCTCATCGTGGATCGCTATAGTGTGTCCAACAGCGCATCGACTTTCTTTTGCACTTCTTCATCCATCCGGATCAATTCCGGCCATTCACGCCGATAATTCTCGCCCGGTAATTTGCGCGTAGCATCAAATCCCATGTGCGAGCCGATGTTTTGATCGCTCGGTGCGTGATCGAGCGAGTCGCTGGGATTTTTGATGATGGTTGTATCGCGCGCAGGATCGGTGTTCGCGCACAACCGGAAGAGCACTTCGCTCGTGTTGTGCACATCGCAATCTTCGTCCACCGCGACAATATATTTGCTGAACATCATCTGCCCCATCCCCCAGAGGCCGTGCATGACCTTGAACGCCTGATACGGATACTGTTTCCGGATACTGACGAAGACCAGATTGTGGAAAACGCCTTCTGGCGGCAGGGTCATGTCCACGATCTCCGGGAAATTCATTTTGAATACCGGCAGGAAAATCCGGACACAGGCATCGCCGATGTAGTAATCCTCCATGGGTGGAACGCCGACGATCGTTGTCGGACAGACTGCGTCACGCCGATGTGTAATCGCGGTCAAATGAAAAACCGGATAATCTTCGACCGCGGTGTAATAACCGGTGTGATCGCCAAAGGGCCCCTCCGGGCGCATCTCACCGGGCTGAACGTAACCTTCCAGGACAAAGTCGACATCGGCTGGTACATCGACATCGATCGTTTTGCAGCGGACGAGCTCGATTGATTTTTTTCGCAGGAACCCCGCAAAAAGGAGTTCATCCAGACCATCTGGCAGCGGCGCGGTAGCCGCGAACGTATAGACCGGATCGCCACCCAGCGTGACCGCGACCGGCATGCGTTCGCCGCGCTCGTAATAGCGTTTGCCATGGCGCGCGCCGACCTTGTGGATTTGCCAGTGCATTCCGGTCGTGCGCTCGTCGTAGATTTGCATCCGGTAAATGCCGACGTTTCGCGCGCCTGTCTATCGGCGCCGTTGTCGATCTTATGGACAGTTTCCTGACACTGCGCTTCGCGGACCTGTTTCGGACGCGCATGCAGCAGATGAATTCCTTGCTTGAGTAAACTCCAACCCTCGCGCAAATCGGTCGGCGGTTTCGCTTTCAGGATGAGTTGAATTTCCTGGGCGATATCTCCAATGTCCCCGACCTGTAGCGCGAGCGCCATTCGGCGACGTGATCCCATCGTGTTGATTGCGACCGGGAATTCGGATTTTTTCCCATCCACCACCGGTTGCTCGAAAAAAAGCGCTTTCCCGCCGCCGGGCGATTTCATCTCGCGGTCTGCCCATTCCGCGATGAGCAGATCCGTGTCGACCGGAACGCCGATGCGTTTCAGCTCGCCCGCCTGTTCAAGCGCGTCGAGAAAGTTTCGAAATGAGCGGTAAGCCATTGGTCAGGCGTGCCGCTAACACTGATCTGTCTGATGACAGAACGCGACAGAATTTTTGATCAGGGATACGGCGGCACCAGATACTGGAAAGATACAACCCTGCCATTGGAGAAAGTGGCCGTTTTGTAAGGATAGGGGATGCTTGGCGGGATGTATGAATAAAAGAATGGATCGTAGAAGGGATCACCGAAGAACACGAAGCTACGGCCGCCATGATGATGATGGCTTCCCACGAAACCGACGCTGGTGAATCCGAAACCATAACCATAACCGTACCCATAAGGACCGTAGTAAGGCCCGGGATAATAGGGATAAGTCGTATAATTTATGTAAATCCACGTTTCGGTTGGACGGCCGCGCATATTTCCCACAATTTTCCGGTCGGGCGAACCCCAGGCCAGCCAGACCGCGTTGAGCGACATTCCGGCGCGAATTTGCCCGTGGCTTACCATCGCCTGATCCCTGCCAGAAAGACCCTGGTAAATTTCAGGATTTTTCGAAATGCGCGACTCGGGAGTGGAACAACTTGTAAGAATTAACGCGCTCGCTGCGATGCCCAGCGTCAGCGCCTGAAAAAAAGGCCCACGTTTCATAGTTTGGTGAAAAATCATACCGTCATGGGGTTGCGAGTCAAACCATGCAGTTTCTTGATTGAACACGATGTTGCCGGTAACGTTGCGGCCAGATGCAGGACCGCTACGGCCATCGGATTTCCTATTTGCGGGTCTCGATCACAGACCGTTGCAACGAGCGCTGCACTTATTGCATGCCGCAAGAGCTCCAGGAATGGTTGCCGCGCGACGAAATCCTGACTTTCGAGGAG